>JBDSEW010000268.1:0-12964 GCA_039919825.1 Chitinophagales bacterium
GCAAGGGCTCCAATTGCAGCGGCCGCACCCAATGCAGTGCCGGGATTAAAACGAAACTCTGTGATGTCTTTTAATGCATAAAACCGGCTGTCAATATAAACGGAGTCTTTGGTAATAGCTCTTACCTTTCCTGAAACATCAGTTCCATTTACCAGTGTTGCACGCACTTTGGTATTTCGAAATAAGGTGTACGGTTTTCCACCATCGAGTGGAGTTAAATTGAGTAAGTAAACAGCTGGTGGGTGCGGACGCTGAGAAGTAGTTGGTGGCAATCCTGGTTTTTGTGCAAGCGCATGGTTAAGAATCAAAGACAGGATCATGCATCCTGACAGGAGCCATTTCCCAAATAAAATATGATGAACCATTCTATTAACTAACAAGGTCCTGAGTGATTTATGACAAAGTTAACCGAAAGCTCTTTGATAAAAAGTGTGCTACATCCTTATTTTTGCACATTGAGTTCAAATGGAATTTTAGAATGAAAAAGAATTTAGTGGTTCTTACGGGTGCGGGCATTAGCGCAGAAAGCGGATTGAAGACTTTTCGCGATGCTGATGGTTTGTGGGAAAATTACCGTGTAGAAGATGTTGCCACTCCTATGGCATGGATAAAAGATCCTGTACTTGTCCTTAAATTTTACAATGAAAGAAGAATGGATGTGTTGAAAGCCCATCCCAATGCAGCACACCTTGCATTGGTAAAGCTTGAAGAATATTTCAATGTAACCATCATTACACAGAACATAGATGACCTTCATGAGCGGGCAGGATCTAAAAATATTATTCACCTGCATGGTGAAGTTCTGAAATCAAGAAGTTCCGCTGATCCGGATCTTTTATACGATTGCAGGGGAGTTATTGAATTAGGTGACCATTGTGAACTCGGTTCGCAATTACGGCCTCATGTAGTATGGTTTCATGAGGCTGTTCCCATGATGGAACCTGCCGCTGCAGTTTGCAGCGAAGCACAAATTTTTCTCGTTATCGGGACCTCGCTTCAAGTCTATCCTGCTGCGGGATTGGTAAATTATGCACCTTACAGTTCATTTAAATTTTTAGTAGATCCCAATATCCCCGAAGTACCGCGATTGAAGAACCTGGAGATAGTTGAAGAGAAAGCGAGTGTTGCAGTGCCTGTGCTGGTGGAGAAGCTGATTGATGATTATTATTTGTGAAGTTGGAGCTATCAGGTATCAGGTGTCAGCTTAGGATGTGGCAGAAATTAACATTTCAATCTTTTCAAACCAAATCAAACTCTTCAAACTTTTACCAATGAATAAAAATCCCTGGAAGATACTATCAACAAAAGAATACTACGACAATCCCTGGGTGAATGTGGTGGAGCATCAGGTTACGAATCCTGCAGGCAATCCGGGTATTTACAGCGTGGTGCATTTTAAGAATCTTGCCATTTGCATTTTGCCTTTGGATGAAGCTTACAATACCTGGATAGTTGGTCAATACCGTTTCCCGTTAGAACAATACAGCTGGGAAATTCCGGAAGGGGGCGGACCGTTGGGAACAGATCCGCTGGATTCTGCAAAACGGGAGTTACTTGAAGAATGCGGGATTGTTGCAGAACAATGGATGGAAATTGCTACCTGTCATCTCTCTAATTCAGGCACGGACGAAAGAGCAATTGTGTATATTGCAAAAGGGCTGAGTTTTCACGCTTCATCGCCTGAAGAGACCGAAATTTTACAAGTAAAGAAAATTCCATTTGAAGAGTTGCTTCGAATGGTAATGAATAATGAAGTGATGGATGCACCTACGGTTATCGCTGTTTTAAAGGCGAAACAGATGATGCTTGCTGGAAAAATCTGAGACCTTGCATTTATCTTTAGCTGACCATACGGGTCCTAAAACATCAATTTCAATTTTCTATAATCATTACCCATGAAAAAATCTACACTCATTATTTTTGTTTTGATAGCTGTGGTTGTGAATAGTTTCGCGCAATATTCCCAACCAAAGATTAATAGCACCGACCCTAACCTGCCGGGTTGGGTGAAGATGATGTATAATGAATCGAACAGTGTTTTTGCCGTTGACAGTGCTTACGAAGCTTTCTTTGAAGGTCGTGAACCACATAATGACATTTATGCCCGATGGTATACCGGATGGAGAAGAAATGTAAGCTCTTTCCTCGATGAAAAAGGATTTATACACTACCCTTCTCCAGAAGAAACCAATGAGCAATTAAAACGAAGAAGCGAATTACAAAACACTGTGCGGACTGCGTGGACGCATGCAGGTCCTGATATCCATTACTCAACAAAGACCAGCGAGACTAGTCTCTTCGAACCTATTTCCGAACAGGCAAATATTTATGGGATCGACCGTTCGATCAGCAATCCAAATGTGCTGATCGCCGGCAGCGAAAGCGGTGGAGTTTATAAATCCATTGATGGTGGCGATTCATGGACGCTCGTAACTCCCGACCTGCTGATCTTTACTTCGCGCGCTGTACGCATTCACCCCACCAATGAAAATGAGATGCTGTTTGCTGGTGCTGGTAAACTTTATAAAACAATGGATGGTGGTGTTAACTGGACCCCGGTTGGAGATTCAAATTTCCAGGGATTAAATTTTACCGGAGAAGATTTACTTTATAATCCCGGTGATCCCAACATTATTTATTTAGGAACCAATATCGGTATGTTTCGTACTACTGATGGGGGAATAAACTGGACTGAAATACTACCGAACTATTGCATTTCAGTAAATGTAAAACCCGGTGATCCCGCTGTGATCTATGCACTGCAATATGATCCGGCAACAAAGATCTCTTACTTCTATAAATCAATAAACTCGGGCGCTACTTTTACCAAATACAGCGAAGGTTGGTTTGAAGTACCTGCCGCTGATGCAGGAAAAATTGAAAGCTTTGGTGGAAGAATCGCCGTTACGGAAGCGAATCCGGAAAAGGTGTATGTACTTTTGGTAGGAACCAGCCAGTCCAGCGCCCAGCTTCAGCTCGGCGGATTTATCGGAACGTATGTAAGCGACAATGCCGGCGAATTGTGGAGCAATCCTCATGTTTTAATTGGTGAGCCCTATGATTTCGATACGCATCCGTGCCTGATGGATTTTGACGGGCATTCCGCTGATTACAACCAGATCTATTACAACACTTTTATTATTGCTTCACATCTTGATGAAAACAGGATACTCATCGGTGGATTGAATATGTGGAGATCAGATGACGGTGCTGAAAGCTACCAGGGAGTTGGCGGTTACATCGGAGGATTACCACTGATGCATGTCGACATTCAAACCATCAGAAATTATAAAACTTCAGCAACCACTGAAGAGGTTTGGTGGAGCAGCGATGGTGGTGTCAATCATTCTACTGATTTTCTTGAAACACATGAATCAAAATGTAACGGCATTTATGCTACAGAGCTTTGGGGATACGACCAGGGATGGAATGAGGATATGATGGTTGGCGGCCGTTATCACAACGGCGATATGGGTTTTGCAGAAGGTTTTCCGCAAGGAGAATTTCTTGCACTTGGTGGTGGAGAAGCGGCTACAGGTTATGCAAACTACAGTCATGAGCGGAGAGCATTTTTTTCTGATATCGGAAGCGTGGTATTGCCACCAGTGATTGATGGCATTGCAGAATATGTGGGTTCATCCGGACAGCCGAATGAGAGTTATTACCAGGGAGAAAGTTCCCGCATAATCTTCGACTGGAATAACTATCACATTGCCTACATGGGAAAAGAAAACAAGCTTTACAAAAGCACTGATGGTGGGTCCAGCTTCTTTACGTATTACACATTCGGAACAAATTCCGGCCAACGTATTCTATGGATTGAACAGAGCAGGGTAAACACCAATATTATGTATGCACAGCACCTGCAATCATCGAAGAGTGTGCTCTGGAAAACAACAGATGGAGGAATTACCTGGTCACAGGTTACTTTACCGGTTGCCAATCAAAAATTTCTCAACTTCACTTTAAGTGGTAACAATCCCAATGAACTCTGGGTATCATTTACCAATGGCGCAAATGGTTCAAAGATTTATCATTCCACAGATGGTGGAATAAACTGGACCAACCTTACAACTGCTGCACTCAACAACATGAATATCTGGAGCCTGACCCATCAGTTTGGAACAAACGGAGGCGTTTATCTTGCCATGAAGCAGGGTATTGTTTTTTACAGGAATAACCTGATGAGTGATTGGGTAGTTCACGGAAGCGGGCTTCCTGCGGTTTCTGAGCCATTGAAGATTGTTCCGTATTATAAAGGACAAAAGATAAGACTGGCTACCTGGCATGTAGGCGTTTGGGAAAATGATTTGTACGAACCGTCTGATCTGATTCCAGATTTCGCAATTGGCAACCATACCATTTACTGTTCCGGCGATACCATTTATTTTACTGATCATTCTGTTGCAACAGCAGCAGCTACTTATCAATGGAATATCAACGGTGCAATTCCTTGGTTATCATTCGACAAAAACCCGAAAGTGATCTTTCCCAATCCTGGAACATACCAAGCCTCTCTTACAGTAACTGACAACGGTTTTATCAATACAATTAACAAAAGTATTGTAATTGATGGCGTGAATGTGCAGTCATTGCCTGTAACAGAAAGTTTTGAAGCCGGCCAATTCAACTCCGACTGGTTGCTCACCCAGTGGAGCATAGATGAGGAAGTTGGTGGTTATGGCTTGAGTGATCATTCCATGTACTTTGATAATTACGACAGCGATTTAAAGGGAGGATTTGTTGATGTACATACCGCCAAATACAACCTGACTGATTTTACGGATGCGCGACTTACTTTTGATGTGGCCTATGTTCCATACGGAAATCCTTATATCGATTCGCTGGCAGTACTGGCTTCTACTGATTGCGGAGTAACATTTACACAACTCTATAAACGTGGGGGCAATGATCTTTCGACTGTAAACGGGAACAACACCAATTATTTTATTCCTGACGATGATGAATGGAGAACCGATACTGTGTTCATGGATTCCTTTGCAGGAAATCCTGAAGTGGTGATTGCATTCCGCAACATCGGTTATTATGGAAACGTGTTGTACATCGATAACGTTAACCTGACGTCCTCGGTACTTATTGGGATTGATGATCCGGAATCAATTGCTTCATTTACCCTTTCACCTAATCCGAATGATGGCTTGTTTCAGATTAGGAAAAATTCAAAATCAAATCAATCAATGAAGATCACTGTTTTGAATGCTTTGGGCGTAATATTGATGAATTTTTCATCAACCAATATTTCACAGAAACAATTTGAAACCATTGACTTGAGGCCATTTGGAAAGGGTATTTATTTTGTAAAAACCACATCAGGCGGTGATAGTATGGTAAAGAAGGTGGTGGTAGAATAGAAGCGTTTGTCTTTCAAAGCTTCAAAAGTTTTGTAATTAATCTTTATTGACGCAATCGACAGCACTTCAGATTGCTGATGAAAACTTCTTTATGAAAAAACTTACCAGGGATGATGTGGAGTCTTTGTTCAGCTGCTACTGCTCCGCCGATAAGTTTGATAAACGCCATTCCATATCATGCGGCAATTTAGTCTTAGATTTAAGTTACCTAACCAAAAATACTACCATGAAAAAAATCCTTCTCCTCTCCCTTTTGATTGCCCTCGCTTCATTTGCAAATGCGCAAAAGGTGACAACATTTAGTGATCCAGAGCTGATCCCGATCAACCTTGTTCGAATATCCCCTGCCATCCGCGATATTCCGCAAACGCCGCCTACGCAAGAAGAACTCAATGCAGAAAGAGTTGAACATGAGAATCCATCGTTGGAACATCCTTTCCCCCGTCCAAATCCTGATGCCCTTCCCCAGGGTGCTGATCCTGCTGTGCAAACCAGCTACGCAAAAGGTTTTGACGGACTCACCTCCGCAACCATCTTATCTAACTGGGAAGGATTAACCGCGAATGTGGACCCTTCAGATAATACCTTGGCTGTAGGACAGAATCATGTAATGCAAATGACTAACAATAATTCCAGCACTTACATCCGTATATGGGACAAGTCCGGAAATATCCTGGTAAACAATACCAAAGTATCCTCAATCACAGGTATCAGCGATTTGGGTGATCCCAACCTGATCTACGATCATGCAGCGAAGCGCTATGTATTGTTGGTGCTTTATTCTTTTTCGCAAAACAAATTGGTAGTGTGCGTTTCTCAAACTTCTGATCCTACCGGTGCTTATTATGTTTACACCTTTACAACCACCAACGGTTTTCCTGATTATCCGAAGATTGGTGTGTGGGGCAATTCCTACTTCATCACCACTAACTCTAACAGTCCAACCATTTTTGCTTTGAAACGGAGTGATATGCTGGATGGTGTTGGCACAGGAACCGTTCAGGCATTTACCCTTGCGGGGTTTCCATCAGTAGGTTTTGAAGCTGCTGCACCTGTTCATCGTACCGGTTCCAAGTCTCCTCCATCCGGTGAGAAAGCAATGGTGATCAGGGTGGCTGATGATGCATGGGGTGGTAGTGTTGGTTCTGATCACCTGGAGATATTCAAGATCAAGATCAACTGGAATAATTCGGCCAGCTCCAGCATTACAGGACCTTTTAGCCTTCCGATACTTCCGTTCAACAGCAATCTTTGCGGATTCAATAGTCTTAGCTGCATACCGCAGCCAGGGACTACCACAAAACTGGATCCGCTTGGTGGCATTGTGATGGATAAAGTGCAATACCGGAATATGGGAAACTACGAGTCGATTGTGCTTTCTCATGTATGCAACTCAGACGGAAATGGAACAGCAGGTGTTCGCTGGTATGAACTGAGAAAGGATGCGAACGGTGAGTGGTACATTTATCAGGAAGGCACTTATTCGCCCGACACTGATTCAAGGTTTATGAGCAGCATTTCTATCAATAAGAGCGGGGCCATTGCATTAGGTTACAATATTTCCAGCAGCTCTGTTTTTCCTGGCATTCGCATAACAGGCAGAGATACCTGTGATGCATTGAATACAATGTCAGTTGCTGAAACGGTAGTGAAAGCAGGATCCTCCCGTAATGCATCCAATCGCTATGGAGATTATAATGCGATGGTGGCTGATCCAAAAGATGGTTCCTTCTGGATGACTGCTAATTACAATGTCACTACTGACTGGACAACCAACGTCGTCCATTTTACATTGGACCCTTGTCCTCTTCGTGTCGCAGCTTCTGCTGCGGTGATCAACAATTTACTGGCTAAACCCAATCCCGCATCCAGCGAAGTAACTTTATCATTCGTGAGCAGCATTGACAAAGATGTTAAACTGCAGATTGTAAATATGGTGGGAAAAGTAGTGTTGGAGCAATCACAACAGGTAGTATCAGGTTTAAATGAAACTACGCTTGATGTACGCCATCTTGAAAACGGATATTACTTTGTGAAGGTGCTGGCGCTGCAGGGTGAAGTAGTACAGAAGCTAGTGATTCAGCGATGATAAGTAAGAAGTATTATTTTTTAAAAGCCCTGATGGAAAAGCATCAGGGCTTTTTGTTTATGAAGAGTCGATGATTATCCTCCGCGAAATAAATTTTCGAAGCCGTTAATAACAGATATAATCAAAACTCCTCATAGCTTCATTGCTTGCTTTCATAGTAGTATTATTTTGAACAATTATTTTAAGTCCCTTTGAGTTGATTCTTCAGTTGCATTTTTCATCCCCTCATAATACACCCCAGCCAAAAATTTCTCGTCCAGCACTCCCAGCCTCTTCGCTGCAGAACCCGAAATTTTAATCAATACATTTTCATTCGCAGAGGTAGAAGGTAATTTTCCAATAACCTTAACAGTTACAGCTTTCCCATTCATCATGTTCTTCACCATCACTTCAGTTCCTTTCGGTGCTGTTGGATGAAGGGCATAGAAATCCTGATCGTCATCCGACGATTTCACCCAGGTGGCAATTCCTTTTTCTGCTAATTCATCAGGAAAAATTTTGGCCTCCGGAGTTGATGATGTGTTTTCTTTGAATGGAGAGTCCGTGGATTGCTCTGGTCCATCAGTTGGAAGTGATTCGCCTGAAGTAGCAACGGGAAGTGGTCCAATAATAGGAAGATTGGATGATTCGTATCCAACAATTAATTGAGCACCTTCCTGGATAGATGGCTCCTCCAAATCGTTCCAGAGCATCAGCGTTTCTACGTTTGTATTATTTCGCTTACTGATCGAATAGAGTGTCTCCTTTTTCTGTACGGTGTACAATATGGCATTTTCGGTTTTCTTACTTATTTCATGCGAAGTTGCTTCTGATGTTACCGGCACCTTTATTTTTCCTCCAAGTGGGAGGTTATTGTCGACTATTTCAGGATTCAGCACTAACAATTCGGCAACCGTAGTATTGTATTTTTTTGCCAGGCTATACAAGGTTTCGCCTTGCAGCACAACATGATAATCATAAACCCTGTCTTTGGTCTGCACGGTGTTCAATTTTACTGTTTGCGCATGGGAAATTTCAGGAGCGCATAATATACAAGCCCCACTCATCAGCATGAAAGAAAAAAGTAACTTTACCATCGCGTTTTAAAAATTCATTTTTTGAAAAAGTTGTAAGACTAAAAATTTGTGCTTTGGGCTAAAGCCCATTACCAGAGCAAATCTTTTAACCCCGCACTTAAGTTACTCTGACAACTGCATAAAAGAACTTGTTGTAAAACTATCCCTGCTAAATTGGGATCATCTCATTCATGAAAACGAAGTTATTAACGCTTGTGTTGCTGTTGTACTGTATAGTGCACAGTGTGCCTGTTGCTCAGAGTGTTCCTTCAGCATCAACGAAAAAAGTGTATGTGTTTGAAGTGAACCAGGAAATCTTTCCCGCAGCATGGCGATTGGTAAAAACTGCGATATCTGCTGCTGAAGCTTCAAACTGCGACTACGTTCTGATTAAATTAAATACGTATGGTGGCGAACTATCCATGGCCGATTCCATACGTGCAAGGCTGTTAAACGCCAAACTCCCGGTGATCGTATGGATCACACAAAATGCCGCATCAGCCGGTGCATTGATTGCAATTGCCTGTGACAGTATTTATATGAAGCAGGGCGCCGCCATTGGAGCAGCTTCAGTCGTAAACCAGGAAGGTGAAATAATGCCTGATAAATATCAATCGTATATGCGTGGCATGATGCGTTCTACTGCAGAACAAAACGGACGTGATCCGAAGATTGCGGAAGGAATGGTGACACCCAATAATTATTTGCATGACATTGCAGATTCAGGCAGGATTATAACCCTGACTGCGAATGAAGCCCTGAAGTATGGCTATTGTGATGGTATTGCAGAAACACAGGAATCGGTATTACAGCAAGCAGGCATTGGCGATTATGAAGTAGTAACACATCAAACCGACTGGCTCGATAGCTTTATTGCATTTCTGTTGAATCCGCTTGTCAATGGCATACTCCTATTGATTATCCTGGGGGGTATTTATTTTGAATTCCAGCATCCGGGTATTGGATTTCCAATAGTAGCAGCCGGCGTTGCCGCGATACTTTACTTTGCGCCCTTGTATATTGATGGACTTGCAGACCATTGGGAAATTTTACTTTTCATTACGGGCCTTGTCTTGATTGCCATAGAAATTTTTGTAACTCCCGGATTCGGTGTGCCTGGCATCTCTGGAATTGTTTTGGTGATCACAGGCCTGACACTGGCACTTATCCGAAACATCAACTTCGATTTCACGCTAACGAATGCTACTGATATATGGCTGGCCTTATTGCGTGTGGTGATTCCTTTGGGACTCTCCTTTTTCCTTTTCATTGCTTTCGGCAGAAGTATTTTACAAAGCCGGATGCTGAAAGGATTCGTGCTTACTGATACGCAGGCAACTACTACCAGTTTTCACGAGTCAACTGCAACATTAAATAGCATGCTCCACAAACAAGGTGTTTCTATTACTTCTTTGCGTCCATCAGGACAAGTGGAAATTGAAACAGAACGGTATGATGCAATGGCAGAAAGTGAATTGATTACCGCAGGCACCCGAGTGAAAGTAATCGAGATCAGCGGGAATATTTTAGTGGTAAGAAAGGTATAGTTCATCATTAGAAATGTGCTTATGAAAATGCTTGTTGTAATTCCTGCGCGTCATGCCTCAACCCGCTTCCCCGGAAAACCCCTCGTGATGATCCATAGCAAGAGCATGATTCAAAGGGTTTACGAACAGGCTTTAAAATGTACTACCGTGAACGATGTGCTGGTAGCAACCGATGATGAGCGCATTGAGAAGGCAGTAAAAAGTTTTGGAGGGAAAGTCATGATGACTTCATCTCTTCATCAATCCGGCACGGAGCGATGTGCTGAAGTGGTACAAAATGCTGGAGAAGATTATGATGTGGTGATTAATGTGCAGGGAGACGAACCTTTTATTTCGCCTGAACAGATTGACCTTGTTGCTAAATGTTTTAATGACCCTACAGTACACATTGCCACGCTTATCAAGCGAATCAGCAAGGTGGATGAACTATCGAATACCAGTATAGTAAAAGCAGTAGTTGGAGAACAGTTGCAGGCGTTATACTTCAGCCGAAGCCCTCTGCCACACTTTCGCGGTATTCCAGCGGAGCAATGGCTTAGTTCCGGAATTTATTATAAGCACATTGGCATTTATGGATACCGTACCAACGTATTAGAGCAATTGGTGAAATTACCGCCACATAATCTTGAACAAGCGGAATCGCTGGAGCAATTGCGCTGGCTTGCCAATGGGTACCGGATAAAAACTGCCATTACATTACTTGAAACCATTTCCATAGATACTCCCCGGGACCTTGAAACGGCACTGCAGTTTTCAAAAGAGAATAAATTGTAAATCACGCTGGCACGTACCTTCTATTCCTTGTTCATTAAAGTATTCCACGGAAAGACTGTCAATCAACATCTGCACTGTTTAAAACCCTCCTGCCCCTTTACTGTTGCCCTTGGATGAAGGACTAACTTTGAGAAAATATTTTTCTCCAAAAGCAGTTATACATCCCTGTGGAAAATTCCTGGAAAAAAACGATACTCAATATTCTCAAGGTATCCGTAATTGTACTCCTGATCCTGTTGGCAGCAGGCATGCTCGTGGGCGTTGTGTTTGGAGACAAGATAAAAGAGCTCGCTGTTAAAGAACTCAACAAGCGTCTTGCTACAGAAGTATTGGTAAAAGGCGATATCGAATTTTCTGTCTTGTCCAATTTCCCTTCAGCTTCCATAACTTTTAATGAGGTGGAGCTGAAAGAAGCACTTCCTGAAAAAAATAGTTTACTTACCTGTGAGAAAATTTCCCTCCTGTTCAACGTATGGGATATTTTCGGAAGCAACTATGCAATGAAAGAGATAATTGCAGAAAATGGCAAATTGCATTTACGTATTAATGAAGACGGCAAAAGCAACTATAACATCTTTAAACCTTCCACAAATACTTCCACAACTTCTAAAACTTCCACAAACGAATTCTCCATGAAGATAGCGGAAGCAACCCTTTTCAATATTCTTATTCAATATGACGATGAACGATCCAGCCAGCATTACCTGTTTGACACTAAATTATCTACCATTTCGGGCGATTTTTCCGCTGACAAGTTTTTACTGAAAATAGAATCTGACTTCATCAGTAAAAAACTTTCTATTGACAACATTAACTATCTCTCTGACCGCCAGACGAAGATCAATGGCACACTTGGCGTAGACCTTTCAGAAAACCGTTATGAAATCAAAGACGCAATTATTGAGATCGCCAACAATTCATTTACTGTCTCAGGTTCCGCCCAATCTCTTGCAGAAGGTAATCAATTAGACCTCCGGCTTGCCGGCGCAGACTTACGGATTGAAGAACTGGCGGCATTACTCCCTCCTGAATACGCCACCTACATTTCTCATTTCAAGAGTGAAGGGAGTATCCGGTTTGATGGTAGCATAAAAGGGTTAGTATCTGCAACCACGAAACCGCATGTGAACATTGAGTTTGGTGTTAAGAACGGAACCTTATCGCACGATCAGATGAATGAATCTTTTAAAGCAGTTAACCTGCAGGGCATATTTTCTAACGGGACGTCCAACAACCGTTCTACCTCCTATTTTAATCTCAGCAATTTCTCCACTTCATTCGATGGCAATTCGGTTCGGGGTACCATCCTTATCAACAATTTTGTGACACCTTACCTTAACATGAAACTGGATGGTGAAGTGACGCTTCAAAAAATCAAGCCGCTTTTTCCATCCGACTATATTAAGATACTGGAAGGTGCTGTTGCTTTTAGACAGTTTTATTTTAAAGGCGCGGTTTATCAATTGACTAAGTCATCCCAACTTGACAAAATTGAGGCAGGGGGTAGTTTTAACCTGCAGGATGTTACGATTGGAACAGACCGCACAACCTACAATCATTTGAATGGAAAATTTGACATCAACAATAACCAGGTAGTGATCAACCAGCTTTCTTTCAATGCCAATGAAAGTGACCTGAGTTTCACCGGAAACATCAATAATTTCATTCCTTACTTTCTCAACTCTCTCAGCGATTCTGTTAGCAATAATCAGAAGATCGGCGTGAATATCCAGCTTTCTTCCCACTCGCTTTCGTGGATCGATCTGGTGGGAGTTCCTCAGAACACAGCATCTTCAAATAAAAAACCGAAAGGAGATTATTATTCTATTCCCTCGCTCTTTTATATTGTTACAGGCTCCGTTTCGGGGCAGATCGACAAATTCGTGTACGATAAATTCAATGCTTCCAACCTGCATGGGAAAATTCTTTTTCTGGGAAATACCATTTACTTCAACGACTTTGGGTTGAATGCTGAAAAAGGAACGGTAGCTGCCAATGGAAAACTGGACATATCCAATATAAAGCGCAACAAGCTGGAGATGACTGCAAAGCTTGAAAAAATGGATGTGACGCAACTGTTCTATGAATTCAACAATTTTGATCAAACTACTTTAACTGATAAAAACC
>JBDSEW010000153.1:0-4613 GCA_039919825.1 Chitinophagales bacterium
CGCAAGGTCGGGCTGAATGTTAATGGCTGAAGTAAAGTCAGCAACTGCTTCTGTAGATTTTCCCATCGTAGAATAGGTATAACCACGCTGCGCATATAAGGAGGAATTCTGTCCATTTAAATCAATGGCTTTAGAAAAATCTTCGAGTGCATTATCCGGTTGGCTCATTGCATTATAGCTGATTCCTCTGTTGATATGAGCATTTAAATAATCAGGTTTTAAAGCAATTGCCTTTGAGTAGGCATCCAGCGATTCCTGCAGCTTGTTTTGATCTGCATAAATATTTCCAAGATTGTTGAACACTTCGGGATCCCGGGTATTCATAGAAAGCAACACATCATAATCTTTGATAGCTGCTGCGGAATTTCCTTTTTCTCCATAGTAGTTTCCACGGTTTTTGTAGGCGGTGCTTGCCCCGGGATATTTGCTTATCACATCACTCCATAATGTTTCACTATTGCTCCACACCCTTGTACGCTCGTGTGTCAGATAGCCAAAGCAAAGCATTATTACGGCAATGGAGACGGTGATTAACGTGCGCAATTTGTGGTTTCCCTGGTAGAGCTTTTCAAATCCATATCCTGCAATAAAACAAAAACCAGCATAGGAAAGGTAGCTATACCGCTCTGCCATTATTGCATTGCCCACTGAAATAAACTGCAGCACGAGCACTATGGTGGCGATAAAAAAAAGACATCCAAACACGATGAATGATTCTTTTCTCAAATAGCGGTACACGAGCCATGCTGCAACCAATAGTATGATGGGGGACAGGTAATAAAGAAAAGGAAGTGCCTGAGAACCATCTGCAATAGGATACGGATAAAATGCAGACAGCTTTACAGGGAATAAGAATTTTATGACATAGAAAATACACCCATAACAGCCGAATAAAAACTGTTGAAAAAAGGAGAATGACTGTACTGTTTCATTTGCTGATCCGGATTGAATACGCAATGCAATCACTCCGAATACAAGAGAGGTTGCCAGGAAAGGAATTTTTTCGAGCCAATGCGCCTTCGTAAGTTTTCGTTGCTGAAAATAATCGATCAGCAGCAGGACCACTGGTAATACTACCGCCATTGCTTTTGATAAACAAGATAGCACGAACAACAAAAAGCAAAATACCAGCCACAACATTTTCTTGTTTTCACGATAGCGCAAATAGGCGAGCAATGATAAAAGGAAGAAGAAGACATACAACACATCTTTTCGTTCGGAGATCCATGCAACGGATTCTACATGCATCGGATGAATGCCGAATAAAATGCCGGAGATAACTCCGGTGAGCAATTTCTTTCCTGATAAGAAATAGAAAAAAAGAAATACCAATATGCTATTGAGCAGGTGAAAAAATAAGTTGGTGGTGAAATAAGCATGCGGATGCAATCCCTCAGCCTGGTAATTCCACCTAAGCGTGATCATGGTAATGGGATGATAGTTAAGCGCAACGGGCGTAGTGAAAATTTCTTTCCACGCCATAGTGGGTGCTTTCACCAATTCATTTGCGGTTACGTAGGTATCATCATCCCAATTGGTAAAGGTGCCGTTTAACGCAGGAGCGAATACGAGAAAAGTGATGCATGCAATCGCCGCTGCACCGGCTGCCAGCAGGATGCTGTCAGGAGCGTGAACGGCTATCTCTTTTTTAACCTGAGCAGAAACCTGCTTGTTTTTTTTCTTCATATTGTGTTACAGGCTGAAAGTAATAAAGTTTGAAATCATTTGCTATCGTGATCAATCATCAATGGACTTGTGTCTTACATGATAGATTCCCGGGTCCTGATTCTTTATATTTCCTTCCAAATTCTACACTAAACCATTCACATGTATCTTTGTCATAAAATCATCATTTTACCTGCCGCGTTTAACGGGTTACTTGTAACTGCCGGCGAATCGATTTATATTAACGATCATTTTCACGGGACATGAAAATAAACAGAAGACCACTTCTCATATTTTACTTACTGGTAGCATACATCTTTGCTTCCTTCTCCTGGTGGATCTTTTATCTCGTCCGTATCAGTTCAGAAGCTTACCAGGAAAAAAAGCAACTTACTCAACTCAACTACATTTATCAAAACAAGGCACATGATAGTATTGAGAATTCTTCCGCTATCAGTAAAATCGACAAGGAATACCGGCGCAAAATATATATGATTGTCGGAGAAGGATCCGTTTTTCTGATCATTTTATTGGCGGTTACGTTAAAGACCAACCAAAGCCTTCAACGTGAATACAGGGTGAACAAGCAGCAAAAAAATTTCCTGCTTTCTATTACACATGAGTTGCGTTCCCCAATTGCTTCCTCGAGGGTTGCAATGCAAACCCTGCTCAAGCGTGCATTATTGCCGCGTGATAAAGTTGAATTGTTGCTGAATAATTCCCTGCATGATATGGACCGTCTGCAGGGCCTTGTAGAAAATATATTGCTGGCCGCGAAAATTGAGGACCATACCTTTCAGATTGGGAGTGATGCCTGCGACCTGAGTGAAATTGTTCTGTCCGTGGTTGAAAAGGTGAAGGAGGCTTCCGGCTTCCAGCATGCATTTGAAACCAAAATTAAACCTGAAGTAATGGTGGTAGGAGACCGGATGGGTCTCACTAGTGTGGTTACCAACCTGGTGGAAAATGCAATAAAATATTCCCCCGATGCAACCTTGATTCAAGTCGCCGTGTCAGAAGAGAATAACCATGTGGTGTTTACCATTGCTGACAATGGTTTTGGAATACCTGATACAGAAAAGAAAAAGGTGTTTGAGAAATTTTACCGGATAGGCCAGGAAGAAACGCGCAAGACCAAGGGCACAGGATTAGGTCTTTACATAGTTGGCCGGATTCTCGAGTTGCACAAAGGCAAAGTGACCGTGAAAGACAATCTGCCCAAGGGTTCCATTTTTGAAGTAGAGTTACCAAAGTTTGTTTAGAGGCATACAAAAAATAGTATTCACCTAACACGATACAAGCAAATTATTAAGAACGACTAAACATTTCAAACTAAACAAACAATCCAAACCTTTCGAACAATCTAAACCCTTCAAACACCTAAACTCCTCATACATATAAATAATATAACCCCTTAAACCAACCTTCCCCATGCCAACTTCAACCGCTGTACTCAATCATCCCAATGCCTATCAGAACCTGGCTCAGCCAAGGATACTGGTAGTGGAGGATGAAGAAAACCTGTTGGAAGCTATTAAGATGAACCTGGAGATAGAGGGCTATGAGGTGGTGATTGCCATAACAGGACCTCAGGCATTGAAAAAATTCAGTGAAGAACGCTTCAACCTGGTAGTGCTGGATATTATGTTGCCAGAGCTCGATGGTTACCAGGTGTGCCAAACCATACGTGTAACAAACAGTGAGACACCCATCCTTTTTCTTACTGCAAAAGACACCAGTGAAGATAAGGTGCTGGGATTAAAAATGGGTGCCGATGACTACCTCACCAAACCTTTTAACCTTGAGGAATTACTTCTTCGTGTGAAAGTTTTGGTTCGCCACAGCATGAAGGGAACAGCAGGCGAAAAAAATACCCACATCGTTCATTTTGAGGATAACGAGATCAATTTTTCCACCTTCACTGCAAAAGGAAAAACAAAAAAACCGATCCAACTCACCAAACGCGAGGCTGCCTTGCTGAAACTGCTGATTGAGCGCAAGAATGAAGTGGTTTCGCGTAAGCAAATTCTGCAAACGGTGTGGGGTTACGACGTATTTCCTTCCACCAGGACCATCGATAACTTTATTCTAACCTTCCGCAAATACTTTGAAAAAGATTCCCGTAACCCAAAGTATTTTCATTCTATAAGAGGAGTGGGATATAAGTTTACCGATCGTTAATCCATTGCTGATAAATGAACTTTATTTATTTTGAATTCAATCAGCAAGATCGCTTTTATTTTCTCTCCTGTTTTGTTTGCTGATCACGGCACCTTCGTGCATTACAGGTGGTTAAAATATCGTTAAAATCCTTATCACGAGCGGTCAATCAGTTAATTTTGCCCGGTGAAAAAGTCCCTCATCACCATTATCATTGTGTTGCTTACCCTTTCTCTGGTAGGCATCATTGTGCTGCAGGGGTTGTGGATACGCAGTGCATGGGAAACCAGGCAGGATGGCTTCTATCGTGCGGTATCCGAAGCAATGAATAATGTGGTAAGAAGCGTGGAGCGCCGTGAAGTTGCGAGCTTCATCAACCAACGCTTTCTTTTTTCAGGTGACCACAGCTTTGTTTACCAGCAAAGTCAGCAGATTACCATCTCATCAGGCAGTACAAGAGATTCCTCACGCAGTCAAATCCATGTATCTGGTTCTGAATCCAAACAGATCAGGATAAGTCCATTTCCTTCCACGAAAGATGTGTTGTCGGAGCCCCTTCAAAAGCGCTCTCCATCAAACCCTGATGAACAACGACTGAGTTTGAAGGCAGGTCAGTTGAATGAGATCATTTACCAGATGGTGACCGAACTTAGCAATGTGAAAGTCCCCATCGACCGCCGGATTCCACCACAGGAACTTTATGCAATGATCAACCAGGAGCTGATCAAGAAAGGTATTGAGTTGCCATTTCAGTTTGCAGTGGTCCGCGGACAAAATGATTCGATGTG
>JBDSEW010000356.1:0-17580 GCA_039919825.1 Chitinophagales bacterium
GGAACCAGAATCAAATTTTCCCAGCCCTTTGTATCAACCGGTTCAATTTTATGGTCTTTCACTTCACCCAAAAATACATTGCGATAGAACCTGAACATGTAAACTGCCCCTAATACCAGTGTAAGGCCGGCAAATGCAGCTGCCCAGGCATTGTGCTGATATACTCCCATCAGCAATAAAAACTCACCGATAAAACCATTGGTGAGCGGAAGCCCAACGCTTCCTAAAAGAACAATTATGAACAGGACTCCGAATTTTTTCATCTGGCCTGCGATGCCACCCAAATCATCCATCAAGCGTGTGCCGTACCTTGTCTCAATAATATCAACCATAAAAAACACAGCGACCACATTCACTCCATGATTAAACATCTGGATCATAGCTCCCTGAAGCCCTGCGCTATTCACGGAGAAAACGCCTGCAGCAATCAGGCCTACGTGCGCTATGGAAGAATAGGCAATCAAACGTTTTAAATCCTGTTGCCGCCAGGCGATCAGTGATGCATAAATAATTCCGATGATGCAGAGGACTAATGCTGTATTTCCCCATGAAACCACACCTTGCGGTACGATGGGCAATACAAACCGGATTAAACCATAGATGCCCATTTTTAACATAATTCCGGCTAGCAACATCGTCCCTGCTGCAGGGGCAACTGTATAAGTGTCAGGCTGCCAGGTATGAAAAGGAAAGATGGGAATCTTGATTGCAAATGCGAGAAAAAAGGCCCAGAAAATCCAGCTTTGTTCCATTACTGAAAGCGGGAGGTGATAGAATGATGCAATATCAAAAGTATGGGTGCCTGGAGTTTTGAAATACAAATAGATAATAGCAACAAGCATAAACAGGCTTCCTGCCAATGTATAAATGAAAAATTTTAAAGTGATGGGAATACTTCTTTCACCACCCCATATTGCACAGATAAAATAAACGGGAATCAGTGTGAGTTCATAAAACACGTAAAACAGGAATGCATCTTTTGCAATAAACACACCCATCAACCCCAATTGCATCGTAAGCATGAGAGAATAAAACGCCTTCTGATTTTTTATTTCACTCTTTAAGGTAGCAGCAACTATAAAAGGAAATAACAAACCAGTGAGTAACACCAGCACCATAGAAATGCCATCGATACCGATGTTGAATTGAATACCTAAAACAGGTGCCCAAGGAAGATTAAGTGACAATTGATTTAATTGACCGGAAGAAAATTGCATCCAGGTAAAAATGGAAATTGCAAGACTGCTCACTGTACCGATCAATGCAATGCTTCTGCTGTTAGTTGGCGGCATCAATAAAATGACTGCAGTAAAAATAACTGGCAGAATAAGAAGGGTGGCTGCTATCATCAGAACACATTCATTTTAGCCAGACTAAAAAGCAGCATCAGAATAATGCCTGCGACCATTGCAAACACATAGAAACCAATATTACCAGTTTGTATCCTTCGAAGCTGTGATCCAAGATATACTGTGAAATTGCCCAATCCATTTACGCTGGCATCAATCACCTTCTTTTCAAAAATATCCGAAAAGAAATCACCAATTGACTGCAGGGGTGCTACAATCACCTTTTGATAAATTTCATCCACGTAAAACTTATGAAAAGAAAGCCTGTAGAAAAAAGGAAGTTGTTCTTCGTTAATGGTGGTAGCCACTTTCTTTAGTGCATACCGCCGGTAAGCGATCCATAGCACTATGGGAAGAATCACAATAGAGAAGATCACCAGCATCCATTCAATCATTTCATTGTCTGCATGCGCCATGATGCGGGGATTCTGGCTGAAGACCGGAGCGAGGTAATGGTGTATCCAGTTATGGTCGCCAAAGATTTCGGGAATTCCAAAAAATCCGCCGATAGCAGCAAGGACTGCTAATATGATTAAAGGTATGGTGATACTCTTCGGTGATTCGTGAAGATGTTCCTGCTGGTGATGTGTTCCGCGAAAATCGCCCCAGAATACGACGAAATACAATCTGAACATGTATGCCGCCGTCAGAACAGATGTGATGGTTAGTGTAATGAAGATTGGAAGTGAATCACCATAAGAAGCAGTGATGATGGCATCCTTCGAAAAGAATCCGGAGAATGGCGGAATGCCTGATATCGCCAGCGTTCCTACCAGGAAGGTCGCAGATGTTACAGGCAATGCTTTTCTTAACCCTCCCATCCTGCGGATGTTTTGTTCGCCGCTCGCTGCGTGAATCACACTGCCTGCACCAAGGAAGAGCAATGCTTTAAAAAATGCATGCGTCATAACATGAAAGACACCTGCATCGTATGCGGATGAACCTAATGCTACAAACATATATCCCAACTGGCTTACGGTAGAATACGCCAGTACTTTCTTGATATCGTTTTGTGTTAATGCAATTAAAGCGGCCATCAATGCTGTAATTGTTCCTACAACTGATACAACTGCAAGAGAAACCGGCGCAATGGAAAAAAGAATGTTGGAACGCGCCACCATATAGACACCGGCAGTAACCATTGTGGCAGCGTGAATAAGCGCACTCACAGGTGTGGGACCAGCCATTGCATCAGGCAGCCAGGTAAACAAGGGAATTTGCGCACTTTTTCCGATAGCCCCTATGAAGAGCAGCAGCGTGATCGCAACAATTACCGAATCATTCGTAGCAAAGGCAGCAGCTCCGGGAAACACTCTATCAAAATCACTGGACCCAAACGTGGTAAACAACAGGAAGATACCGAGGATAAACCCAAGATCTCCAATACGGTTCATTATAAATGCTTTATTGGCGGCTGCAGAATAATCACGGTTTTTCCACCAGAAGCCAATCAGTAAATAAGAACACAACCCTACTCCTTCCCAACCAATAAACATCATTACATAATTGGCTCCCATCACCAGTACAAGCATAAAGAACAGGAAGAGGTTGAGATAGGCAAAGAATTTTCCGAAGCCTTCATCTTGTTTCATGTAGCCGATAGAATACACATGAATGAGAAAGCCAACACCGGTTACGATCATCATCATGATTATTGAAAGATGATCTATAAGAAAGGAGAAAGAAACAGAATAATTACCTGCAGCAATCCAGGTGTAGAGATCAATGCGCTGGCTGACCGGAGCAGCTAATGACTGAATAAAAAGTGAGCAGACAATCAGGAAAGAAGCCAATACTGATCCGCAACCAATGATAGCGGCAGCATTTTTGGGAATTTTGCGAAAGCCCAATCCATTTATGAGAAACCCTATCAGCGGAAGCAATGGAATCAGCCAGGTTAAAGCACTCATCAGGTATGGCAGTTGTAGATTTTGATTCAATGGGTAACTAAATCCCATCAGCGTGCGCAAAAGTAAGATTCTTTTGCAGAAAAGAAGGGGATGAAAATTAGCCGGGTGCACGACAAATCTTTGTTTTTGTGGTCGGCGAGACACCGACCACAGACAGTACCTTCCCTATGACAGTCCATGGTTGGCGTCCCGCCAACCATTGCTTGAGGAAACTGAATGATTTGTCGTACACCCAATTAGTCTGCACTGCATAAGATAATGAGGAGGTTTATTACAAGCCATCTTAAAATTGTTGGGGTCATCCTGAACTTGTTTCAGGATCTGTTCTTAAGATATAGAGATGCTGAAATAAATTCAGCATGACGGCCAGGAACATTTTGAGATAGCTTCAAAGTAATAAGTGGTAATCAATCTCCCTCCTCTTTTTCCCGATCAGTGGATCGATAGATGTAGTGGATTTTAATGTCTTCGTCCTTTTTGTATGCTGCATCATCGCTTGCTTCTCTCCACTCGTCCTTTGTCATTACCTCTTTTTGAAGGATTTCATTTTCATCCTCTTCTTCGGCCATCCATTCAGGAATGGGATCATTGGAAGGCCCGTGGCGCAAATAGTGCACAGAAAAATAAATTCCTGCTAAGAATCCAAAAAGGTGTGCCTCCCATGACACATCAGGTACATAAGGCAACATACCCCAAATTAAACTTCCATACACAAAAACGACAGCCAGTGATAACGCAAGCAGCCTGCGGTTACTTCGAAGAATACCACTGAAAATGAGAAAAGCAGCCATGCCATATACCAGTCCGCTTGCACCGATGTGATACGCATCACGGCCCAGCACCCAAACTCCTAATCCATCGATGAACCAAATCCACAGAAAAACCCTATAGGCAATGCTGCGATAAAAATAGATGAGCCCGCCACCCAATACCAGCAATGGAATGGTGTTAGACATTAAGTGACCAAAACTACCATGAAGGAAAGGTGTGAACATTATCCCGCTCAATCCGCGAAAGGTGCGGGGTAATATTCCCAACCAGGAGAAATCAAGACCCGTGGCAAATTCAGTAAAATAAACCAGCCACAAAAGGCTGACAAAAAATACCGGAATCAGTACGCTGACGCTGATTCGTTTTCTCTCTTCTTCCTTTTCAGTAAGGTTTTCCATGGTGGAGTCATTATCCTGATCAACGTATTACTTCCAGGATAACAATGCAACTTAAAGCGATGCTACAAGGAAGAGACAGTGACTGATAAAATCAAACCAAGTAAATAAACAAACAAAAATCAGCAACCTTGTCATTACCTACATAGAAAATTGTCGGATCATAATGGGTGCTGCTGACAAAATGCCAATTGCATATTGATTTTCATTTGTAATAAATTACTTCATCTATATGATTCCCTTCCATCAGTCACTCTACTTTTCAGAGAGGAAGACACTCATACCCGAACCTAAACGGCCAGTTAAAAGTGGGGCTCATTTAAAAATGTGCTTAAGTGGATAAAAAAAACAAGCAGAAGCTTTTTACTTATGGCGATTTAATTATATTTCGCAACTCATTCTACTTAACTTTCATCCAAAAACAAACACCATGAGGGCTTTGAAAATTATAGGTATCATTCTGGGGATGATTATTTTAGTATTGATCGCTTTCGCCTTGTATGTTAATGTTCGGGGCATCCCACATTATAAAGCAGAAGATCCGGGCATCACCATTCCTCCGGATTCAACCATGGCAGCCAATGGAAAACGGCTTGCTTCCATGTTGTGTAAAGATTGTCATTACAATCCTGCAATCGATAAATTTAGTGGGATGAACATGAAGGATCCTGCGACAGAGGCATTCGGCACCCTCTACTCACAAAATATTACACAGGATAAAGAATATGGTATTGGTGACTGGACAGATGGCCAACTGCTATGGTTGTTCAGAACGGGTATACTCCGCAATGGGCGCTACTCGCCGCCTTACATGCCAAAGCTGCCGCACATGAGTGATTATGATATCCAAAGCATAATTGTTTTTCTCCGTTCAAATGATCCATGGGTAACTCCGGCAACTGTTCCTGATACACAATCCGTGGTTTCCTTCCTCACCAAATTTTTGTCTGCCGTTGTCTTTAAGCCATTGCCATATCCTGTAGGACCCATTGCCGGTCCGGATACAACAAATGCAGTGGCTTTGGGGAAATATATCGTAACCGGCATGCTGGACTGTTATCCCTGTCACTCGGCAGATTTTAAAACCATGAATGTTCTGGAACCTGAAAAAAGTGAAGGATTTTTAGGAGGAGGAAATCTTGTGGGTGCAAACAAGGAAGGAGAAAAAATGCAATCGGCAAACATTACTCCTGATAAAGAAACGGGCATTGGTAACTGGACAGCCGATCAATTTGTACAGTGTATCCGCTTCGGTCAAAAACCAGATGGCACACAATTGAGTTTTCCAATGGTGGCATTGCCGCAGCTTACAGAAAATGAAGCCAGGGCCATCTATGCTTACCTGATGCAGGTGCCACCGATTAAGAATAAGGTAACCAATCCGGTGAAGTGAGGGGTGAGCAGTCAGCAGTCAGCAATTGTTTTCTTTTACTATTTAATGTCCCGTACATTAGTTTGTATTAATTGTAATTTTCCCATTCAATTTCCTGTATGAAAAAAGTGTTTGCATTTGGAATGCTTGCTGTATTTTTTCTATCCTGCGGACAAAAAAAGAGCTGTGACAACCTGTATTTTAATGCAAAAATCTACACACTGGATGAAGATAGCCTCATAACGGATGCGATGGCAGTGATGGCGGGCAAAATTCTGGCAACCGGTAGCTACGAAGACCTTTTAAAAATGTATGATGCCAAAGAAAAAATTGACTTGCAGGGCAAAACAGTGTATCCGGGTTTTATAGATGCACACTGTCATTTTTATGAATATGGAGTAGGTCTTTCAGAAGCAGCACTTACCGGTACCACCTCCTGGGCTGCAGTTATAGATACCATCAAAAAGTTTGCTGCAACAAAGAAAGATGGCTGGATCGTGGGCAGAGGATGGGATCAAAATGACTGGGAGTTTAAATCATTTCCAACAAAAGAAAAGTTGGATGCGCTGTTTCCTGATCAACCGGTTATTTTGGAACGGGTAGATGGCCATGCCTGTATAGTAAACCAAAAAGTGCTTGATCTCGCCGGGATTAATGGCAGCACTAAAATAAGCGGTGGCGAGATCGTATTATCAGGAGGAAAACCTACCGGAGTATTGGTTGACAATGCGAAGGATAGTGTACAAAAGTTGATACCCCAGGTTTCAAAGGCTGTAATGGAAGAAGCGTTGTTGCAAGCACAGGCAAATTGTTTTAAGGTGGGGCTCACCACGGTAGCTAATGCCGGTTTAGAAAAAAAAGTGGTTGATGTGATCGACAGCATGCAACAAAAAGGGTTGCTGAAGATGCGTGTTTATGCAATGCTAACTGACAATGATGAAAACAAGCAGTATTATTTCAAGGCTGGTTCTTACAAAACAGAAAGGCTGAATGTGAGGGCGTTCAAATACTATGCTGATGGCGCATTGGGTTCGCGTGGTGCTTTGCTTTTGAAATCATACTCCGATGCTCCTGCTGATTGGGGATTGCAGTTGAAATCCAAATCCTATTTTGAAGAACAGGCCCTGCTGTGTTACGCGCACGGTTTCCAGATGTGCACGCATGCCATTGGAGATTCTGCAAACAGGATGATGCTGCATATCTATGGCAATGTGCTGAAGGGAGTAAACGACAAACGCTGGAGAATTGAACACTGCCAGGTGATTGCCCCTGATGATTTTGAATTGTTTCACCGCTTTTCAATTGTGCCTTCTGTGCAATCCACTCATGCTACCAGCGATATGTATTGGGCAACCGATCGCCTGGGAGTGTTCCGTATCCGTGGAGCTTATGCTTACAAAGATTTGCTGGATCAGAACGGATGGATTGCAAATGGAAGTGATTTTCCGGTAGAAGACATTAACCCTTTGTATGGATTTTATGCAGCAGTTGCACGGAAGGATCAGCAGGGTTATCCGGAAAATGGATTTGAAAAGAAGAATGCGCTTTCCCGAATGAATGCGCTGAAAGCCATGACCCTGTGGGCTGCAGCAGCCAATTTTGAAGAAGATGAAAAAGGTAGCCTTGAAGCAGGTAAATGGGCTGACTTCGTAATATTGGAAAAAGACCTGCTCACGATTCCCGAACAGGAACTTTTTTCGGTGAAGGTGTTGGAGACTTATATTGCGGGGGAAAAAGTATATTAAGAAGCCCTCAATTATGAATTGTTGATTCGTCTATCTGTTCAGAATAACAATCCGGAGGTACCTGCAAAGCAACTTCGCACTTACTACTTCCGGCAACATCCTTTACCCATCTGAGGAACTTCTTTCAGATTATTTCGGCGGGAGGTGCAAGTATGAGCGGGAATTTTCCAGCGGTCACATAGCTTGTATTTAATCCGAAGGCTGCTTCTTCGTTCATGGAAATATGTTTCAGGTAGAAAAAAAAACCATACTGATCTTTTCATAAAAAGGCAATTCATTTTCATAGGAAACATATTTTTCCATCACTACAAACCTGAAATCACTGCAATGTGTTTGCGTCGGACTGATTTATACCAGCTGATGATGTCCATTCATTTTTCGTTCACCAAATTTTCCACTACCCGTTTGAAAAACAAATTCAACCGTGGTGCTATCCTAAAGCCCAGTTTATATTCAATCCTTAGCAGCAAGTATATATGGAATAAGATAAATTTCGATTTGATATTTAGCCATTCGACTTATCGACTTTATTTTGAAACTTGGCGTTGATGCGAGAATACATCCAGCTTTCTCTCAGCGGCATCAGCCATTTTCCATCAAGTTCTTTTTTTGAATTAATGGTATTGTTGAAAATCAGTGTATCACCATCTATAATTCCATCATCAAACAGTTGCTGCAATTCCTGCAATGGTGCAACCAGTACTTCTCTTTCCTTTTTCCACGCAACCAGCAGCCGGTTGAAAAGCTGGACACCATACTCTTTTTCGATTTCCTGTATGAAATGGACAGATTTATCGATCGAGCAGCCACTTGCACCTGCCGCAGTTTCGTCGACCATTAATATAATGAACCTGCTGTACCGAATTTCACCCGCAGCCTTCAGGTTGGTACCATGTGCCGACCATTCTTCACAGAAAAACTTAAGTGCCATGCTGAGATCACTTACTTCGACATCCGTAAATGCCCGATCGCTCAGATAGATCCAGACTCTTGATTGTTGATGAAAATTTTGCATAATGGTAGTTGATTGTTGCTGTGTTGAATGCAAAGATATAAAGAGGAAACCGAAGAAAAGTGGAATCAGCTATCAGCTATCATTCTATCAGCTATCAGCTATCAGCTATCAGCCATCAGCTATCAGCTATCAGCTATGGGTATTTTGGAAGAGAGATTGTAAATGAGTTACCTTTTAAGGTGATGTAGTAATTTAGAAGTGACTGCCGCATGCACTTAACTGCATAATTTTCTAAAAATTCTGTTTGCGAAGAAGCAGCCTCAAGGAACGTCGCCTTTCGCAGAAACATTTCCTTCAGTTAAAATTTAAAAATCCTTTCGCATGTTCTTTACCTCCCTTCTATTATTCATCAGTTCCTTTACTTCGTATAACCCTGTTTCTTCACCCATTGCTGAATACCGCCTTTACCAGCCTGATATGAAATACGAACTGCCGGAAATATTGAATGAGGTTTCAGGCCTTACAGATATCGATCACGATAATATTGCCCGCGTGCAGGATGAACTCGGAATCATTTATATCTATCATCTTCCAAAGCAATCCATCATCAATCAATATCCATTTGAACCCATTGGTGATTTTGAAGGACTCACCCGGGTGGGAAACACGATGTACATTTTGCGCAGTGATGGACGCTTAAAAGAAATCAGCAACTATAACACTAAAGCATCGGCTGTTAAGCATTTCAATTTTTCTTTAGTAACCCCTAATAATGAAGGACTGTGTTATGACCCGCGCTTCAACCGATTGCTTCTTGCAGCGAAAAGCAAACCGGGTGAACCCTACCTTAAAAGTGACAGGCTTATCTATTCTTTTGATCTTACATCAGGGCAACCCGATAAAACACCTTATATGCGCCTCGACGTGCCGCATTTAGGGGAAGCATTCCAAAAAGCGGGTTTTACAGCACCACAGCATGTGCAAAAAGATGGAAGTACTGTTGCAAAATTTAATTTCCGTCCATCCAGTCTTGCTGTGCATCCTGTTACTGATCATTAATATATTCTATCAGCTTCAGACAAATTATTGATTGTAACAGACCGCAAAGACGAACTATTGAAGATGTATTCTTTGAACCCTGCACTATTCGCGAAGGCAGAAGGAATCACTTTTCTGGATGATGGCACCATGTTTATCACTAATGAAGCTAAAGAAGGGTCACCAACATTGCTGGTTTTTAAACAAAGCTTGTAAGATATCTGAAACGATAGCGAAGCAGCAGGATTATAACAAGTCTGTTTATTGAATAAGGATGAGTGGTTTTGTAATGACCCTATTTTTTACGCGTATTGTAATTAAATAATATCCAGGATATAATTCTTTTAACGCTACAGGATGCACATTCTCTCCTGCTACAACATGAATATTTTCCGCCTGCAATGCTATTCCCCATTCATCCGTAATATTTATTTCAGCTTGCGGGTCTTCGATGTCTGATAAAAAGGAAACCATTATTGCTTCTTTTGCAGGCTGTGGATAAATCAATACATTATCTTCTATCCATGGAATATCTTCCACATCCGGGCTAACCAGGTTTGCATTTTTTTGAACACCGGCTTTGAGAAAGCAGTTTAATATGTTTTCCTGCATAGTATCATTCAATTGCAACTTAAAATTATTGAGCTGATCACGTAAGTTTTGAATGGCTCCGCTATAAGCAGCATTCTTGATCTGGTTGGTATCTTCACCGATATCGGTAGCGAGGTTAAAAAACTCTTCTGTTATATGATCGCATCCGTACTGCACCAGTTTTGCATCCAGCGTTCTTACTGACCGCAAAGAAGGTAATACAACTGTAAATGAATCAAAGACTGATTCGAAGTACATCGAAGTTCGTGTTGCATCTCCGTCAGCAAGTTTGCGAAGTGATAAGCCATCAAAGGAATACGATCCATTTATTCCTGCTGCCTCAAGAATGGTAGGCGCGATATCCACATTTAACGAAAGCTGATCAGTAACTATCGTTTCATTTGCAAACCAGGCAGGGTAACGTATAAACAACGGTACGCGTGAAGAAGGCTCATAAGCAAACCGCTTGAGTGACAATCCGTGTTCTCCAAAGAGTGCTCCATTATCGCTGGTAAAAATGACAAGCGTTTTGTCGAGAAGAGAGAGATCGGTGAGCTTCTGTAAAATCTCTCCAACGGCTACATCAATTCCGGCCAGCATTTCGTAGTAAGGCTGATACTCTGCTGCAATATCATCCGGGTCGAGGTAATAATTTTCCGGAAGCTTATAAAGGAAGGATGGGAAATTCGATTTATAATGTTTGGTGTTTGAAGGAACCGGCATTTCTTCGCTCTCATACAAATCAATATATGGATCCTGTGGTATGAATGGATTATGCGGAGCATGATAACCAACCGTTACAAAAAAAGCTTTATCCGCATTTTTGTCAAGAAACGCCAGCGTGCTGTCAGTTACAATATCTGTATCATGACCATTCACTGTAGCAAGTGTTCCATTCCAATTGTATTTCAGGTTATGGTATTCATCTGTTCCGCTGTTCACCTTGGTGGCAAACCAATAATCATAGCCCGGTTGAGGTTTAACGGCCATGTGGTATTTTCCAATCCAGCCGGTATAATATCCGGCACTGTCTAAAATTTTCGCTGTGGTTGGCAGGTATTCATAAATATTTTTTGAGTTATTGGTAGCACCATGCTTGTGAGGATACAAACCGGTTACAATCGTGCCACGGCTTGGTATGCAATATGACTGCACACAAAAGTTGCTTTTAAAATTAACCCCTTCATTTGCGATGCGGTCTATATTGGGGCTGTTAAAAAAAGAAGGCCCCCCGTTGCAACTGTAACTGTCATATCGTGCATCATCCAAAATGATCATTAAAATATTAGGCCTTCCCGGTAACTGGAAGCTCCCTGGCGCTGACCAGCTTCCGAGCGTATCCGCACAATGAGTTACCTGGAAAGAATAGGATGCTCCGGCAAGTAGATTCTGCAGAGTAATACCGCTGTTACTTCCTGTAAAAACATAAGTCCATGTTACATCGATTGTCTTTTTATAGCGGATCTGGTTATAGGATGAAACACATCCGTTTTGATCCCAATCAATAGCAACAGCATCAGGAGAGACAATCTGTACCCCTGAAACAAGCGGAGCAGTGCATGCCGCCGTAGTTGATTTGGTAATTATGAATCCTGAATTTTTATTGTTGGCGCAATAGTTGGTTACTGCAAATTTATAAGTGACTGCGGGATCAAGTCCCATAAAAGTGAAAGCCGTATTCAGTCCGACATTTTTTACCTCCGACCAGATGGCTGCATCCTTAGGTTTAAACTTTACACCGTAATAAGCTGCACCCGTTACTGCATTCCAGCTCAGCTTAACCTGGCAGGCGGTAATCCCACTTGTCTTTACATTTGTTGGCTTGGGAAGTGCACAAGGCTGTGCAAATGTATCTGACGGATTACCGGTTACTAACACGAGTGACAGCAAGCAATAAAAGACTTCAGCAGGCAGGAAATGGAAGTTTCGCATGGATTCAATCAGTTTATAGTTATAGTTAATTATCACGAAAGAATGCAATTATACTGCGCATGCAGAATGTTTCAATTATTTTCATTCTAAATAGTTGCTCCTGGAGGGTGCTTTGACAGAATTTCTATCAGGCTGTTAGGAAATAATAAAATGAGCACACATGTGCCTAAAGCCCCATCCTAAATCCTTCCCCAGAAGGGAAGGACTTCCTCCCCGCTCTCATCTATGATCAACATTTTGTTTGAAAATGTCTTCGTAAAATTTAATTCAGATCAAATCCTAACAGGCTCTATGATCCTTTGTTTTCAAATTTACACCATTACCTGATATCACTCACTCAATAATAAAGGCTTCTTTATAAAATTCTTAAGAAAATACTGCATTGATATTGGCAGAAGAATAATGGTCTTCAAATTCAATTGTATACTATTCTCTAAAAAAGTTACCTTCATTAAACAAAATCTCATAAATGATAAAATTCGCCTTCCTCGTTTTTTCACTTTTATTCTGCTGCCCTTTCCTTCATGCGCAAACTTCAGATTCAATTAAAAAAAAATCAGCGTATCCCAACATCATCAAACTGAACCTGAGCTCGATGATAGAGTTTAAGCCATCCGTGGTGGTGAGTTATGAGAGATTGGTGAAACCACAGCAGAGTTTCCAGGTGATGGCAGGATACATAACCTTTCCGCAGTTATTTGGTAATTCACCGGAGGATATCCTCTTCGCCGAAAATAAAAGCCGAAGCGGATTCAGAGTCGGTGCGGATTACCGCTTCTATTTCAAAAATGAAAATAAGTATGAAGCCCCCCGCGGTTTGTATTGGGGGCCATTTGTGGATTATTTCCATTTCAACAATTCACGCACCCTCACAGTTAACGACACGAGCTTCGCCACTGGAACACTTGATTTCATCAGCTCTCTCCAGATCGGCGCAGCCGGCGTAAACCTCGGTTATCAATTTGTGATCAAAAAAAGATTGAGTGTAGACCTTTGTTTGTTCGGTCCGGCGCTTGCATTCTACGGGGCATCACTGCGGCTCGAAGGGGATTACGATTTGAACCAGGAACATGAATACCTGCAGAAGCTCTATGATTATCTCATCAATAATTTTCCATTGTTAGGTGATTTATCCAATGGGGATACCATACAATCAAACGGCCAGGCTAATTTCCTTTTTGCAGGTTTTCGGTATTCGGTGAGTGCAGGATTCAGATTCTGAAGCTGTGATCAAAGGCCAGGTATGAAGTTTCAAAGAAAACTTTGGTGAAAACTTTTCATAATCAGTCATTTTGATTTTCAGAAAAAATAATGGCACCACAAGTGATGCTATTCCTTTTTACAGGCCAACTACCTATCAAATATTTCGCACTTTTGTAAAATGACACTAACTGATCAAATCATCTGGCTATTTATTCTTGCCATACCTATTGCCTGCGTGTCATGGACTGTCACACATGAAGAGATCTTTATTGAACTCCGCCAATTTTGCGTTAAAAGGAGCAAGGAAGGAAAATCGCTCTTCACCAGAAAACTGTTCTACCTTTTCACCTGCGAATATTGTTTCAGTCATTACATAACTATTATAATGCTCATCATCACACACTATACATTACTATTTACTGACTGGAGGGGCTACCTGATTTCCGGCTTTGCACTGGTGTGGATCGCCAATATTTATATGAATCTTTTTGGATTACTCAGGGTAGATATAAAACTGCAACGAACAGAAACAGAAGAAGTGGAGCTGAAAATAAAAGCGAAGAAATAATCCCAGACACGTTTTTGACTGTTTCTATTTCCAAGGGAAAAATTCAATTTCCGGCAAAACGTTACCCGTTACAGCTCCTTGTAGTTCTCAGGTGTAGCGTTTCAGACAATGTTCCTTTACGGCCGTCATGCTGAGTTTATTTCAGCACCTCTCTTGTTAAGAAAAGATCCTGACACAAGTTCAGGATGACCCTTCTATTTTGAGATAACTTCTAACTACTCATCTCTAAAATAAAGTTCAAAATATATGCGCAAGTGGATGCTTACGCATATATTTTCAATCAAATACTTGCATAATATGGAAGCCCGCCGAGATGTTTTTCAGGCAATTGCATATCCCACCAGGAGACATATCATAGGGTTGCTGACACAGCAACTGCTTAACCTCAGCATCGTATTTAGATTTTATAGTGCCAGAGCTATTAAAGATTTGAGAGCGGAACCGCCTGGTTTTCTTTCTACCCAATACGGTTTTTGAAACACCTGCAGCAGCGAGAACACCACCATAAAACGTAACTTCACATTGATTTCAATTTTTAAATATTTTTCGTAAAATTTTCAGCCCTATGCATACATCCGCAAAAGCTCCCGAGAAAATGTTCAGGAGCACGAATAATTTTCCGGCTCCGGGTTCAGGGGAAGAAAGAGCCGCCTTCAAAGATCTTCAACAGGGCTTCAACCGGCAATTTGAAAAAGTGTTTCCTGATAAGCTGGCTCCGCGAACAGTGGTGATTCTTCCATCACTCACACTCGACCAGGATATTCTTTCCAAAGTAAAAGGTGCTGTTCATTATGAAGAAAGAATGCTGTGCCTGCTCATGCTGCTGAGAATGCCACTCACGAAAGTCATTTATCTATCGAGCGTTCCCATCTCTGAAACCATCATCGATTACTATTTACACCTGTTGCCAGGCATTACCGGCGTTCATGCCAGAAAGCGGCTTACGATGATAAGTTGTTACGATGGTTCCGTTAAATCGCTGACACAAAAAATACTGGAACGGCCCAGGCTCATAGAAAATCTGCGGCAATTAATCTCAGATAAAGATTCCGCTCATCTTACCTGTTACAACATTACGAACCTCGAGAAAACGCTTGCTGTTCAACTGGGTATACCTTTGTTTGGCACCGATCCCGATAAAGCCTATGAAGGTACAAAGTCAGGGGGCCGCAAAACATTCAGAGATGCCAAAGTGAACCTGCCCGGAGGTTTTGAGGATATGGACAGCAAAGAATCTGTTATAAAGGCTCTTGCTTCGTTAAAACGGGAGGATCCTGCGTTACGTAAAGCAGTGGTAAAACTTAATGATGGATTTAGCGGTGATGGCAATGCCATTTACAGGTACTCTGCGGATCTTAAGATCGATAAAGACCTGGAACAGCAGATCACTAAAACTTTTTCAGCGAAATTTAAAACGATAGCTTCAGATGTTAGTGAACAATTATTCTTCGAGAAGATGCCGGAGATGGGAGGAATTGTAGAAGTGTTTCTGGAAGGTGAAATAAAAATGTCTCCTTCTGTTCAATGCGTGATCAGTCCAACAAGGCAGATTGAAATCGTGAGCACACACGACCAATTACTCGGTGGTGATGACGGACAGATATTCCTTGGTGCTATTTTCCCGGCAAGTGATATGTACAGTGCAACACTTGCTGTGGAAGGGAAAAAAATTGCACAGGTACTTGCTGACAAAGGTGCCATGGGAAGGTTTGCCATTGATTTTATTTCTGTAAAACAAGATGACGGCAACTGGAAACACTTTGCGATTGAGATCAACCTTCGCAAAGGTGGCACCACTCATCCATTGCTGATGCTTCAGTTTCTTACCGATGGTAAATACAATCCATTGAATGGTGAATACCTCACCGCCAGTGGTAATAAAAGGTTTTACTTCGCTTCCGATAACGTAACCAGTGAAAAGTACATCGGCCTTACTCCGGATGACCTGATTGATCTCTCCATTTATCATAACCTCATGTATGATGGTGCAGCACAACAAGGTGTCATGTTCCACCTGGTAGGAGCATTGTCCGAATTTGGCAAGCTCGGGCTTGTATGTGTTGGCAGCACTCCTGAGATTGCAAAGTCCTTCTACGACAGAACGATAGAGATACTCGATCTGGAATGTAGCTGAGATGATAAATATGTTTATGCCCAACAACACCTTGGAGTTACATTGGGTGTTTGAGATAATCCCTTCAATGAGCTGCTATCGCAGTAAAATCTTTAACCTTACCCAGTACAGGACCCCTTTCATCGCGCGGATATCAGGTTGATACGTTTGGGGACTTCCAGCGCAAACATTCAGGCTCTGACTGGGGTTGAATGGATGAGGTGACGAGGGATATGATCCATTCGATTAATATCCCTTGATAATCTAAATTGTTTCGGGCAATTTTTTTTCTGTGGGTTGAATATCCTTCAGATCTATGTCTTTCAGATAAATGGAATTCCAATTTATTTCAAGCCACCTGTAGTAATCTGCAAATCGTAAACCCCAATAACCTTCGCTGTGTTCACCCTCTTCATGCAAATCGAGAAATACCCTATACTGTGGATACTGTGCAAGAAAGGCAGCGATCTCTTCAATAAAGGACAACAATTTTTCATCTTCCTGACGTGCACCATAAAAATAAAAATGCTGCTGGTATCCTGCATTCTTTTCAATAACGGGCCGGATTTCCGCTACTATATCAGGCACTAACCAGAAAGAGGGAGAAAATATACCAGCACCTCCAAAGGTATCAGCAAAGTAAATGGCACCGTAAAAAGAAATGAGTCCACCCAGGGAGCTACCTGCGATAAAAGTATGTTCACGATCTGGTAAGGTGCGCAATCTTTCATCCACTACCGGTTTTAAAGTAAGGGCAATAAACTCAATATATTTTCTTCCTTCACCTGCTCCAAACTCCTCGCTGTCTCTGAAATTATATTCTGTTGACCGCTTTTCCTCTCCATTATCAATACCTATAATGATGCACTGCCCATGTATGTCAGCCAGTGTTTCATCAAGAGACCACTCCTGCCCAGCTGCTGTGGCATTGTCGAAAAGATTTTGCCCATCGTGCATATAAATTACCGGGTACTTTCTTTCCGAAGCTGAATAATCTTCGGGAAGACATACCCATATTCTTCTTGAACGATCCAATTGCGGGATGTAAAAAGAGGCATCAAACAATTCCACTCTAACCTCGTGTTGCTCACTCATATTTTTATTTAGTATTTTCCTTTAAACCTGTGACTACACCTGAAGTGAGCAACAGCGTATTCTATTTGTGCAATTTATTCAACACCAAACCTTTTGAATTACTACACCCTAATAAAAGAAGTCACCTTCCTTTTTAGAAATTGTACAATAGTGGGAAGCTGGTTGCTTCGTGTAATCCGAATGGCTTCGGCAATATAGAATGGCGAAACGTCGAACTTTTCTGACCAGTAATTAACAGCATATTCATCAGCCGGATCAATTTTAACCTGGCTTATAAAACTTGACAAGTAGTTATTAATTTTCATAGTCAATTTTTAAAATACATTAAATAAGCAGTGATCTGTTAAACCCGTAAATCCAATGGTGTGCCTGAAATTTTAAAAACCACCTTGCTTACAAACTTTCATTTACGACCAAACAAGGATCTATGGTTTTGACAATCTAAATATTACATCAGGAAATGGATGGGCCTGTTTATCTCTCGATAGTGCAAAAAAAAAGAGTGAATGACTTGAGGATTAAAACCTACCAGCAATTTCTTAT
>JBDSEW010000472.1:0-3082 GCA_039919825.1 Chitinophagales bacterium
TACCATTCAAACGTCATTTTCGAAAGGCACCGTCATCGCTACGAGTTCAACAATAAATATCTTGGTGCCTTTGAAGAAAATGGTTTTGCAGCAGTAGGTGTTAATCCCGAAAGTAATCTGGTTGAAATAATGGAGTTGAAAAAGCATCCCTGGTTTGTCGGTGTGCAATATCACCCTGAGTTGAAGAGCACAGTAGATAATCCGCATCCATTGTTTGTAAAATTTGTACAGGCAGCCATGGAAGAGAGAGCCCGCAGGGAGCACAAGCAAACTACTGTTCAGGTGGAGGAAAAAGATTCCGTTTACGTCGAATAAACGAAACTGTAAGAAGAAAAAATATAGGCATTGCGCATATAAAGATTCAGTCACAAAAACTGCAGCGGTTCCAAAAAAATTGGGGTTGTAAATACCTGTAAAAGTGATTCCCTCATGGAAAATGAAGGCAAAAACACGATGGAGCAATAGTTCGAAAAAGCCGAAAAGCTGAGGGTTGACTCCTTCCTTTGACTTTCTCCCAAATTCATGTAGGTTTGCGCACCCAAAACGAACCTGGTGGATGAGTTTTACCGACTCGGTACCCGTTCATAAAACCCAACAAAAAATAGTTCATGGATAGGAATGCGGCTATAGGATTTGTGCTGATTGCGTTAATTTTCATTGCATACATTTATTTAAATACGCCTTCAACAGAAGAAACTGCCCGGTTAAAAAAACAACAGGATTCCATCGCCTTCATTCAACAGCAACGGCAGGTGGCGGATTCTGTTACCGCACTTTCTCCTGACAGCAATGCAGTTACCTCCGGCACTCCTGCTGCTAAAGCAGCCCCGTTAACTATTTTTTCGGACTCTGCTGTGACAGCAGAAGAATTATTCAGCATAGAAAATGAACTGATGAAGGTGATGCTATCGAACAAAGGTGGCAAGGTGGTATCCGTGGAGCTGAAGAAATATAAAACCTACGACCAGCAACCACTCATTTTATTCGATGAGAAAAACACGTTCTTCAACTATGCGTTCTTCACCGGCACCACACAGGTTGGAACCAACGACATTCTATTTACAACCATTGGCAAACCGTTCTCAGTCGGTAAATCTGATTCCAATACCGTCGTTTTCCGTGCCTATGCAACTGCCAATCGTTACATTGAACAGCGCTATACTTTAAAGGGCAATTCATACCTGCTGAACTACCAGTTCAACATGGTGGGAATGGATAGTGTGATACGGAACAACAACCCTGACATTAACCTGGAATGGAGCACCAACTTCAGCCATACTGAGAAGGATGTTGAAATGGAGAAAAATTATTCCTCCATTTATTTCCGTTATTGGGAAGATGATGTAGATAATATTTCAGAGCACGAAACCGGCGACATAAATGCACCGGGCAAGCTTCAGTGGGTTTCTTTCAAGCAACACTTCTTTAACGCCACCCTCATTTCAAAGGAGCCTTTTGCCCAGGGAAATTTCAGCACACAATCAGAGCCCGGTTCAGACTATGTGAAGAAGATGAGCGCCCAGCTCGTAATTCCATTTGATAATTCCAAACAGCAGGTAAGCTACCCGATGCAGTTTTATTTCGGGCCTAATAACTACCAGGATTTGAAAAGACTGGGTGACTATGACCTGGAACAAATTATTCCTTTGGGAGCTGGTTTGTTTGGCGCCATTTCTTCCCCAATCAACAAATTCTTCATCATCCCGCTTTTCAACTTCCTCAATAACTATGTTGCGAATTATGGTCTTATCATTCTGATCATGACCGTCTTGTTGCGTATTATCCTGTTCCCGCTCAATTACCGGTCATTTCTTTCTGCAGCAAAAATGCGCGTGCTGAAACCGGAAATTGATGAGTTAAAAGAAAAATATAAGGAAGATCAAACGCGGTTCGGACAAGAGCAGCTAAAACTTTTCAGATCGGGAGGAGTTAATCCTTTGGGTGGGTGTATTCCTGCACTGCTGCAATTGCCGATTCTTGCAGCGATGTACACTTTTTTTCCGCTGTCTATTGAATTGAGGCAGCAATCGTTGTGGTGGACGAAGGATCTCTCGACCTATGATTCCGTTTTAAACCTCGGCTTTGCCATTCCGTTTTACGGGGACCATGTTAGTTTGTGGACCATCATCATGACCATCACCTCCATCTTATTTGCCATCTATAACAACCAGCTTTCAGGGGTTACCGGGCAAATGAAGTATATGGCCTACATTTTTCCTGTGATGCTGCTGGGTATTTTCAATAACCTGCCAGCAGCGCTTACTTACTATTATTCTCTCTCAAATGTGGTGGCATTCGGGCAGCAGTACATTATTAAGAATTACATTATCGATGAAGATGCCATTCACCGTAAGATTCAGGAGAACAAAAAGAAACCAGTTAAAAAATCAAAATTGCAGGAAAAACTGGAAAATATGGCAAAATCGCAACAACAACAGGGCAAAAAGCAGAAGTAATTACGTGATCAGGGCTCTTTTCTCCCTGATAACAGACTTTATTTTTTGTTTGATAAGCAACTGTATATTAACTTTGATAATCTTAAATTCTAAAACCAAAATCTCTATGATGACAAAAAAATTTACTCTTCTTGCAGCGGCCGTTTCCTTTTCGGTGATGGCCTTTGCTCAAGCTCCAAAATTTTCAACTCAGTTTCATGCTGTCAAATCTACTCCGGCCATTGAAAATAAAATGCTGAAAATTAACACCTTTCGGTACACCGGAATGGAGCCCAATCTCGCAACCGGCAATACATCTTCCAATGCAAATGTTGGAGCTACCAGCACTACACGTGAAATCACTCACACAATCATTGGAACCACCTACTATGACCTTCAAACGAATTCATCCGTTTGCAACCGTTTGGTGAATAATACCGATGGCACTGTACAGGCTACATGGACACACTCACCTGATGCAGTTTCAGGTTTTCCAAACAGGGGAACCGGTTATGTAGCAAAGATCGATGGAGTATGGGGACCACCACCTGCTGCACGTATTGAATCAGAGCGTACCGGCTGGCCCAATATCGTTCGTACCGGTAATGGTGGCGAATTCGTTATTGCCCATAACACCGTTGTGAGTC
>JBDSEW010000016.1:0-3984 GCA_039919825.1 Chitinophagales bacterium
GCGCCTTGTCAGCTAATATTTTTTGCTACAAAGGCGCAAGGGCACAAAGAAAAAATTGCTTCTTAGCGCCTTCGTAGCAAAAAAAAACAGAAACACTGTTGATCGTCCATAACCTTCGTAGCAAAAAAAACAGAAACATTGTTGATCCTCCATAACCTTCTTCGCGCCTTGTCAGATAATATTTTTTGCTACAAAGGCGCAAGGGCACAAAGAAAAAAATGCGCCTTAGCGCCTTTGTAGCAAAAAAACAGAAACGCTTTGGTGCTAAATAAATTTCACTTCTTGGTTGAAGTCGTGTTGCCACAATTTAGATTGTCGTACACCCAATCATCAGGCAGAAAAATAAACCTGGAACTGATTATTATATTAGCAGTTAGAAATTGTTCATTATGGCTTATCAATACGACATTTTTATAAGTTACAGAAGAAATTCAGAATTGCTGAGCTGGATCAATGCTCATTTTATTCCATTGCTGAAAGCGAATGTGCAATTTGAATTGGGAAGAGAGCCTTCTGTTTTTGTGGATCAGGATATTAATGCGGCTGGCGTTTGGCCTTTGATATTGGGTGAAAGTATCAGCAAATCAAGAATTCTTATTTCATTATGGTCAAAAACTTATTTGGTTAGTGAATGGTGTACCATTGAACTCAGTCATATGCTTGAAAGAGATCAGCTCAAAGGTTTTCGAACGCTGGAAAATCCATATAGCCTGATTGTTCCGGTGATCATACATGATGGCGAAACCATGCCGGTTGAATTATCAATCGTGCAACGTATAGAAATAAAGAATTTTTTTACTGTAAGAATGCACAAGGACAGTGAATCCTCTGAAAAGCTAAGCCAGGTATTGTATTCGAAAGCAAAAGATATTGCTGCGGCAATTGAAAGAGCGCCCGCATGGGAAAATGACTGGAAAATTAAGGCCCAAAATAGTTTTTATAAAAAGTTCTATAGCTTAAATGAACCGGTGCAGCGTGAGTTAACAACATTTACCGTACAATGAGTATTGTAACATTCTATTCTTATAAGGGAGGCGTTGGCAGGAGCATGGCCCTGGCTAATGTTGGGTTTGAGCTGTCGAAAAAAGGGCTTCGTGTTTTAATGGTTGATTGGGATCTGGAAGCTCCGGGACTGGAGAAATACTTTACCAGCTATCAGATTAATGCAGAAGGTCTTGGCCTTTTGCCTTTGCTGTTGGATGCGAAAAAGGATAGTGCGGTAGACTATAAAAAATATTTATGGACCATACAAATCCCTTCCAATACATTGTCATTGTTACACAGTGGCAGAGAGAAATTTATTGATTATGCTCAAAACCTTGAAGCTTTCGACTGGAAGGATTTTTTTTCTCTCAACCAGGGCGGTGTTTTTTTGGAGAAGTTGCGCATTCACTGGAAGAGTGATTTTGATATTGTGCTGATAGACAGCAGAACCGGGTTGAGCGATGTGAGTGGTATTTGTACCATCTTTTTGCCCGATATCATTGTGCCGATGTTTACAGCCAACTATCAAAGTTTAAACGGGGTGCGTGATATTTTAAGGTTAACGCAGGAGGCCCGGCAGAACCTGGATGTGGACAGGCTGCCATTAAGCATATTGCCAATTCCCGCAAGGTTTGGAACAAGGGCAGAATTTAAACAATCACAGGAATGGCTTGACAGGTTTGCGGAAACATTGTCTGAATTCTATTCCGACTGGCTTCCATTATGGATAAAACCCAGGCAGGTATTAGAGCGTCTTAAAATACCTCAGATCGATTATTTTGGTTTTGGTGAAAAGCTTGCAGTGGTGGATGCGGGCACTTCTGATCCGGAAGGAATGGGATTCGTGTATTCAAAGATTGCTGCATTCCTCGCTTCTGATTTTAAGGATGTAAAATCATTGGTGGGAGAAGATTATGAAAAGGAAAAGCAAAAATACCAGCAGCAAAAAACTTTACGGGCAGGCGCTAATGCGAAGCCTGAATTTGATTATGTAAATGATATTTACATAAGTTATTCGCCCGATGTTATTACGACGAGATGGATCAGTGATTTTTTCCTGCCGGTATTCAAATCATATCTCACACAGGAACTAGGGAGAGTTCCGGTAATCTATTTCGATCGCACTGAAATCAACATTGGAATTAAACTGATGGATCAGTTGAAATATAATTTGTCGCGTTCCAGGATGCTGGTCACCATTATGACAGATCTCTACCAGGTCAATTTTCAGACACTCGCAGAAACTTTAACTTTCAGAGACAGGTCAAAGGCATTAAATACAAATCTGATCCAGGTAGTAAAGCTGAAAATGGTAACTGATTTTTCCAAAGATTTAAAATCGTGGGATTTCACTGAATTCAGTACTGCTGGCGAAGGATTTTCTAAAACTCCTGAGTACGTCGATTTTTTAAATCTTATGAAGAGTCTATCTATAGAAATAGCCAATACATTAAAAGCAATTCCTCCATTTGATCCTGAGTGGAGTAATATGCAAGAATATAGTTTTAGTGCTTCTGAAATACTGTCAAAAAAATAAGTATAGAATTTAAAATAAGTATAGAATTTAACCGTGTGGCCTATGATTCCCTATAATAAAAGCGTGGAGATAAGGGGAGTCGAACCCCTGACCTCTTGCATGCCATGCAAGCGCTCTAGCCAACTGAGCTATATCCCCATTATGGCCGCAAATATAGAAGATATGGCAGCAACTTTCATAGCGTTAATTTTGTAGGTGCTATTTTTGTAGCCGCACATGAAAATAATTTTTTTTTATTGCTCCATTTTCTCATTCCTGCTTTGTAATCCTGCAGCCGGGCAGGTGCAGGATCCTGCATATAATCTTCTGCTGCAGCAAATGCTAACTCATTCGGTAAAAGAAATCTCTGTAAAGGAAGTGGCTGCTAAATCCTCCAACGTTTTATTCCTTGATGCACGCGAAAAGAAGGAGTACAATGTGAGTCACCTGAAAGATGCTGTCTTTGTCGGCTATGATCACTTTGATATGGCTGCACTGAAAAATATTGACAAAGACCAACGAATTGTTGTGTATTGTTCAGTAGGTTACCGCAGCGAAAAAATAGCTGACCAATTAGTGAAAGCAGGCTATTCGCATGTTGCCAATCTCTATGGCGGCATTTTTGAATGGGTGAATGAAGGATATACTGTCTATGACCTCGCCGGAAATGCTACTCCAAAAATTCATCCTTACGATGCGACATGGGGAATTTGGTTGAAGAAGGGGGAGAAGGCGTATTAATAACATGGTTGTATAGTTAGGAGGTTAATTGCTAAGCTGTTAAATTGCTGGAGTTGAAGCATATCAGTTGAATGATAACCATCCTTCAAAAGGGTTGCGCAATTATTGAATCATCTGCCATTTAACGATACACCGGTTTTTCTAATTTCTCCAACAGCAACACTAAAATTCTATATTTGCCTTTCCTAAAAAAATCAACCCATGGACGTTTTACCCTACCTGAATCAACATAAGCAGCGTTTTCTCGATGAACTGTTTGAAGTGCTTCGCATACCTTCTGTAAGTGCTGATCCAAAATTCAGCAACGATGTTTTTGAAGCGGCTGAATACATGAAGAAAAAACTGACGGAGGCCGGTGCCGACCAGGTGGAGTTAATTCCTACAGGTGGTTTTCCTGTAGTGTATGGCGAAAAAATAATCGACCCGAAATTACCTACGGTGTTGGTGTATGGCCACTACGATGTGCAGCCCGCTGATCCATATGAACTTTGGAATTCCCCGCCCTTTGAACCGGTAATAAAGGATGAAAAGATTTATGCGCGTGGTTCCTGCGATGACAAAGGGCAGGTATACATGCATGTGAAAGCATTTGAGATCATGATGAAAACAAATTCGCTTCCCTGCAATATTAAATTCATGATTGAAGGGGAAGAGGAAGTTGGGTCATCACACCTGAATGATTTTCTGAAGAAAAACAAGGAACGGTTGAAAGCGGATGTGGTGCTTGTTTCTGATACATCGAT
>JBDSEW010000043.1:0-7952 GCA_039919825.1 Chitinophagales bacterium
AATAACAGAAGATTCAGTTGATGATGCGGTGGTAGCGATAAAGAAATCATCAGAAGAGCAAGTGCATGGTCACAAGGAACGATTGCTCCAGAAGAAATACAATAAACTGATCCTGCTTGCATTTTTATTTGCACTCTTTAATCAGCTGTCAGGCATCAATGCAGTCATATATTATGCACCACGCATTTTTGAAATGACCGGTTCAGCAAAGTCGGGTGCGTTGCTTTCAACAATTGGTATTGGTGTAGTAAATTTAATATTCACTATTTTAGGTTGGGTACTGATTGACCGTGTGGGCAGGAAGATATTGATGTACATTGGTTCCATCGGATACATTGTATCGTTGGCGCTTATTGCAGGGGCATTCTTTAATGAATCGTATGCGAATGTTCCGGTGTATGTGTTCATGTTCATTGCCTCACATGCTATAGGCCAGGGTTCAGTAATCTGGGTTTTTATTTCAGAAATATTTCCCAATTCAGTTCGTGCATCGGGCATGGCACTCGGATGTCTCACGCACTGGATTTTTGCAGCACTCATCGCCAATGTATTTCCGATGCTTGCCACACAGTATGGAGGAGGAGTAATTTTTTCTTTCTTCTCTGTGATGATGGTTTTCCAGCTGATCTATGTCTGGGTGATGATGCCAGAGACGAAGGGTATTTCGTTGGAAGACCTGCAGAAGAAGCTGATGCAGTCGGTCAGTAATTAAAAGTTTGCAATTAGCAGCTGAAATTGAAAGTCCGATCTAACAATTCGAAATTCACAATTCGTAATTTATAGTTTACCCAAACGCATACCCTGCATCCAACTAATTCCTACATCTGCTGTTTCGGAGAAGTGCTCTGGGATTTGTTGCCTGAAGGAAAACAACTGGGTGGTGATCCGTTGAATGTTTCCACTCACCTGCAGCAATTAGGTTTACCATCAGTAATGATCAGCAGAGCGGATAGTAGCGGTTACCATTTGTTTTTAATAGCAACAGCCAGAGAAACTGCAAATAAATTGTTGTAGCTGGAAACGATAAGGAACATAAGTAATAAAGCATGGAACAATTTGTTGGTTGCAATGATCCGGTTGAAAATTGATGAATGCATTAACGTGATTCGTAATGAATTATTACTCACTGTATCATCAATTACGAATTGTCCTGCGACCTATTACTTGTATCTTGAATCTTGTTCCTGACTCCTAGCCTCCAGCATCTTACCCATGCCGATAGCTCTCAAAAAAACTCTTCCACTTCATTTTCCATACACCGGTCACAGCTTCATTGAAAATGCCTTTGCTCATTTTTGAATTGCCTTCCATGCGGTCGCTGAATACAATAGGAACTTCTTTCATTTTAAATCCAAGCTTCCATGCAGCAAATTTCATTTCAATCTGGAAGGCATAACCTGCAAATTTTATTTTATCCAGGTTGATGGCTTCCAGCACTTTTTTACGGTAGCATACAAAACCTGCTGTGGTATCGCGGATAGGCATCCATGTAATTACCCGCACATAGATGGACGCATAATAACTCATCAATACCCGCCCCGTTGGCCAATTCATTACTTGTCCACCTTTTACATAACGCGATCCAATGGCAACATCAAATCCATCAGTTGCGCATGCGTTGTATAATCTTTGAAGGTCTTTGGGTGGATGCGAGAAGTCTGCATCCATTTCAAAAATGTATTCGTATTCGTGCTCAATGGCCCACTTGAAACCTTTTATATACGCAGTACCAAGGCCCTGCTTCCCTACGCGTTCTTCAATAAAGAGTTTGCCTGGAAATTCAAGCTGCAGCTTCTTTACGTCCGCTGCTGTTCCATCCGGCGAAGAGTCATCCACAATAAGGATGCTTGCGTCCGTATAAAGAGAAAAAATCTCACGGATCATCCTGGAAATATTTTCCAGCTCATTAAAAGTAGGTATAACGATAAGTGAGCGCTTCAACTCTTAAATAAAAATTTTTCAGATTTGGTAAAGAAGTGGTAAACTTTAAATCAAATGATTAATGATTCTTCCGGAAGCTTTAAAACCACGTTATCCCAACGGATCAGGCATTCATTTATTTTTTCATCCGTTCTTTGATGCCTTTTATTTTTTCCTTGAAATCCAATGGGAACTCGCTTTTCAGCAGCCAGTCGTAATAACTGGGTTCCGTTTTAAAAATTTCTGTCACGGCTTTCCCCTTGTGTTTTCCAAAGTTGAACATTTCAATGCTGTTCTCGTAATACATGCGCTTTCCAAGATCCACATAATCTCCATCTTTTGAAAAGTCGTGAAGAAAGGTAACATCATTTTTCAAGCCGTCGGGATAGCGGTCTAACTGCGATTTCAACACCTCGTAAGTGGCTTTTACATCTGCCATAGCTCCGTGTGCACCTTCCAGCTCTTTCTGGCAATAGAACTTGTAAGCAGCACCCAGGTTGCGGGGTTCCATGCTGTGATAAATGCGTTGTACATCTACAAACTTTCGCGTGCTCACATCAAAGATCACACCCGCACGGTAAAATTCTTCAAGAAGTATCGGGAAATCAAAACGGGTGGAGTTAAATCCTGCGAGGTCGCACTCATCCAGGAAAATAAAGTACTGTTTGGCGATCTGTTCAAAAGTAGGTGCATTTTTTACGTCTTCATCAGTAATTCCATGAATGGCAATTACCTGCGCCGGAATCGGCATCAACGGATTTACACGTGTTTGCTTTTCATGCACATTCCCATCCGGCATCACTTTTAAAACAGCTATTTCAACAATGCGATCTTTTGCAAAGTTGATGCCCGTGGTTTCGAGGTCTACAAATGCAAGGGGTCGTGTAAGTTTTAATTCCATTTATAGATTATGAATGCGTGGTGACAAATGTACTTAACTCTTTTAAATCCAATCCGCCGAAATTGCCGGAGCTCATCAATAAGAGGTTGGCATTTTTCCATGATTGTGACATCAGAAATTGACGTAATTCATCTTTGCCGGTAAATACGATGATGGACTCATCACCAAATGATGAACGAATTAATGCGGGGCTCAGTGGGTCAAGTCGTTTGATTTCAAAAGTATGGGCATCATAGAAAATGACCCTGATCGCAGCATCTTTTAACCCGTTACGGTATTCGAATAAGAAATCTTTGTTCAGACTGCTGTAGGTATGAAGCTCCATGCAGGCAACAAGCCTGCGCTCGGGGAATTGTTCGTTTACAGCAGCTATGCTAGCTTTAAGTTTTGAAGGAGAATGTGCAAAATCTTTAAATACAGCGGCAGTGGAGGCCTGGTCCAGCAATTCAAGACGGCGTGCGGCTCCTGTAAAATCCATGATCGCCTCCAGGCAATCCGTTTCACTGATCCCCAGTGCTTTGCAAACTTCAATGGCACCCATCATATTCTGCAGGTTGTGCCTGCCAAATATTTTGAGCGGAAGGTTTTGGTCTTCACGTTTCAGGTAAGTAACACCTTCTTTGATAAAGAAATCCGGCGTGGCATATGGAATCTTTTGAAGATCAGTGTTGACGGTAGCAGCAATATTCATAACGTGGTCATCCTCTGAATTAAAAATGAGGACACCTGTTTCAGGGATCATTTCAACAAATATCCTGAATTGCTCAACGTAGTTTTCGAAGGTCGGAAACACATTGATGTGATCCCAGGCAATGCCACTTACCAATGCAATATCAGGATGATAAAGATGAAACTTGGGTATTTTATTAATGGCAGAATCGGGATACTCATCTCCTTCAAATATGATGACCGGTGCTGCATCTGACAACCTGACCATAATATCGAATCCCTGAAGTTTGGCACCTACCATGTAATCGAAATCAACCTCATTCTTTTTCAGAATGTGGAGGATCATTGCGGTAATGGTTGTTTTACCGTGGCTTCCTCCAATTACAACGCGTGTTTTATGTTTCGCCTGTTCGTACAAGAATTCTGGAAAGGAATAGATCTTTATCCCTAATGCCTTTGCTTTCACCAATTCCGGGTTTTCAGGTTTGGCATGCATGCCTAAAACAATAGCATCCAGTTGCGGGCTGATCCTTTCTGCATCCCATCCAAAAGAAGGAGGCACCAATCCATACTTTTCAAGGTTGCCCCGGGCAGGTTCAAATATTTCATCATCAGAACCCGAAACGGTGTAGCCTTTAAGGCTCAGCGCAATGGCAAGGTTGTGCATAACACTTCCACCAATGGCTATAAAGTGAACATTCATTTTTTTAGTTTTGCAGGTAATAACATTTCAGCTTACTTTTGCGTTAATAAGCAGCCGAAATTAAAAAGAAGTAAAACGCCTGCTCTAAATTTTTTTAAACATGTCCAACCAACCTTCAGTTTTTAAAAGAATCGCATTGTTTGCAGTGGCTCTTATGCTTGCAATTGCAGTGAGCTCTTGCGGAAGCCAAAAGATGGGCTGTCCCGGCTCTATTACCAAGAGCGAGCAGCCTGCTGCTTCACACAGTTAAGCCTGTTATTTAGAAATCACGAATGGCAAAGCTGTAACCACGGTGCGGCTATTTTCTTTTATATACAGCAGATATGTTCCGGAAGACAATGCTTTCAGGTCAACAGCCATTTCATCAAATATTTCAACATCAATCAGCAGTTTTCCACTCATGTCCGTAATTGCTGCGCTGTAATTTTCCGTGTTGCTTATTCCATTTATTATAAGCTGATCAACCGCCGGGTTCGGATAAATAAAGAGTTTATTTTCTTTAACAGTTATTGAAGTTGAAGCCGTCATTACTGACATCCAGCTTGCAGTATAGCGCTCAATGTTGATCCAGGTGCCAGTGCCTCCATTCCATGATTGTCCTACGGATTCAAGCAGGTTTCCATTTTCGTCGTTGTTATACAGGTATTGATAGCTCTCTGCCCAACCGGACCCATTCCAGTTGGAAATAATCTTTTGAATCAGTAATCCTGTTGTATCATAACTGAAATGGGTATTGTTAAAATTTTCCCATTCACCGGAGTTGTTGTCCCATAGCTGGAAAATGATTTCATCCAGCCTGTCATTCGTAAACTGGTAATCGTACTGAGTTGAGTTTTGAAATGCTTCAGCAACGTCATCCCAGAATAATCCTGTGAGCTGTATCAGGTTTCCCTGTGCATCATATTCATAATCATTCCCAAAGTAACTGCTCCATGTATTTTTTTCTGCCGACCACAATTGTGTTTCGCTATGTGTTACCTGTTGCTGCAGGTCATAAACCATTGTATCCTTTGTTTCATTCAACCATAACATGGAGTCTTCATTCCACGCCAATCCCAAATACCGGACGAGGTTTCCTGCGCTGTTGTATGATGAGAAATATTCCGAGTAAGCATTCCATGCTGAAATACTGTCTATCCAATCTTCATGGGTTACTTCAATCTCCTTATTGCTTGCATCATACTCATAATCGTGTTTGTGATTGGCAAGCCAGGATGAACCTAAGCTATTCCAGTAGCTGATCTTTTCCTCTTCCAGATTACCATTTGATTCGTGCTGTAGTTCATAAAGTGCATTGTTTTTTAATCCACCACTTGTAGCATCGTATGCTTCTTCAGTAGCTATGGACTGAAACCCGAATACATCATATCCGAAAGAGGTGCGCTTGCTGTTGATCCAACCCGCTGAAGCAGGATCATAATTAAATTCATTAAGGATATCCAGCCTGGCATTGGCAAGGTAGCTGTAATCAAATTTAAAAGAGGGTTGCCAGTCCCCAATGCCAGTATTGTAATAATCATATTGCTCTTCCAGTAGTTTGAAGGTCAATTCACGGGGTGTAATTTTTTCTAGTGAAAAAGGGAAGCTCAGGTATTTAGGCAGTGAATACAGGTAAGGATTTTCGACTTTTTTCAATTCCTCGAAATGAAAGAGCTGTTGCGACAAAGCCACGGAGGGTAAAAAGGCCGGAATAAGAAGTAGTAAAAGATGTTTCATGAAGACTTAAAATTAATCAATTTAGGTTGATCTGAAATCTACGGAAACTAAAGAGTTGCAGATGGGCAGCAGCGGAAAGCATCGAGCAGAAGGGGAAATAGAACTTTTATCCGCGATCTTTATACCCGTTATGATTAATAAGCATCTTTAGTGTAAACAAATTGATCATGGATTTCAATACGAAGAAATAAGTGCAGTCATTATGATTCTTTTTGCAATGATTGATATTCCAGGCGGACTTCCAACTATTGGTAGATATTAGCAGAAAACAGGACGCATCAAATGAAATCCTCTGGAAAATATTTGGTGTCATTTTGCTGGCGCTTGCAGCAAAGTTGTTAAAAACAAATGCATATTTAAGCCACTGCTCAATACGTAATTTATCGACACTGGCTTCCTCCTCATTTCAAATGGCTGCTTATTTAAATGGTTGCGACGAAACCAATGTTGCTTGAATCCAACTCTCATTCCTGATACCTGATACCTGATACCTGATACCTGATACCTCATTCCCCAACCTCACCCAATCAAAAAAAATCCCTGAAAAATAAATCATCTCTTACTTTTATCCGCTGAAATAAAATCTCTTGCTCATGCAAAAAATCAACAGGGCCTTCATCTTTTTTGCCGACGTTTTTCTGCTCGTATTTTTTCCGGTTGTATTTCTTTCTTCTGCCGCGTACCAGCAAGAGCCGCAAATAGTATCATCCTCTTTCATTGATTCTCTGTCAGAAAGCACGTTCCATTTTTTCTGGGATTTGGCAGGAGAAAAGAATGGACAAATACCTGACCGGTGGCCAACTGAAAGTTTTTCAAGCATTGCTGCCACCGGGTTCGGGCTTACTGCATATTTGGTAGGCGTCGAGCGTAACTATATTACGAGGCAGCAGGCAGCAGAGCGGGTATTGAAAACACTGTTGTTTTTTAAGAATGCTAAAATGGGGAGTGTTGAAACAGGGATAACAGGGTATCGTGGATTCTTTTATCATTTTATTGATATGGTTACAGGATTGAGGTTTGAGAAAGTGGAACTATCTACCATAGATACCGGTCTGCTGATGGCTGGAATTCTTTCATGTCAAACCTATTTTGATGCAGATAATGCAACAGAAAAACAGATCCGGGAAGTGGCTGATTTGCTTTACAGGAATGTTGAATGGGATTGGGCAATGAATAATGAAGAGACCATGAGCATGGGATGGCATCCTGAGAAAGGTTTCCTGGATGCTCGTTGGAAAGGTTATAATGAGGCGATGATATTGTATGTACTTGCATTGGGTTCACCCACGCACACTATTCCTGCTGAAAGCTGGAATGGGTGGACCAAAAACTACCAGTGGGGAACTTACTATGGACAGGAGATGGTCAATTTCGGGCCATTGTTTGCACATCAGTATTCCCACATGTATATCGACTTTAAAGGCATCAGCGATGATTACATGCGCAAAAAGGGTATTGATTATTTTGAGAATTCACGGCGTGCTACCTATGCCAACCAGGCTTATTGTATCAATAATCCTGCAGGATATGTGGGATATTCATCTACAGTCTGGGGATTAACTGCCTGCGATGGACCTGGTAACGATAACAAGGTAAATCCGAACATCGCCTTTATGGGATATGGTGCCCGTGGCGCTGCACAATGGTATGTGCAGGATGATGGAACCATTGCTCCTACTGCGGCAGGAGGTTCAGTACCCTTTGCACCTGAAATTTGTCTTCGAGCATTACAAGCAATGAAGCAGCAATATGGAAATAAAATATATGATCAGTTTGGTTTCAAAGATGCCTTTAATTGGACCATCATCAATAAAGACGGAACACAGGGCTGGGTTGATCCCGACTACCTGGGCATTGATGAAGGCCCGATCATTATTCAACTGGAAAATTACCGCAGCGGTTTTGTGTGGGACCTTATGAAGAAGAACCCGTATATAGTCGCAGGATTGAAAAAAGCGGGTTTTACCGGTGGGTGGATCGACAAGGTGAAATAGAAAGTTAAAAGGGAGTCACGAAAATTCAATCTCTGTAGCAATAGCACCG
>JBDSEW010000064.1:0-5564 GCA_039919825.1 Chitinophagales bacterium
TGATTACTACAGGGTTAAAAAACGTTGCAGCTGGTGCCAATCCAATGGACCTGAAGCGCGGTATGGATAAAGCTGTCGACAGAGTAATTGAAAACCTGAAATCACAATCTCAGAATGTTGGTAACGACAATAAGAAGATTGAACAGGTTGCTACTATTTCTGCCAACAACGACAGCGAAATCGGTAAACTGATTGCTGAAGCAATGGCGAAAGTGAAGAAAGAAGGAGTGATAACGGTAGAAGAAGCCAAAGGAACAGAAACAACGGTGGAGATCGTAGAAGGAATGCAATTCGATCGTGGATACCTGTCACCTTACTTTGTAACCAATCCTGATAAGATGGAAGCAGACCTCGAGCGTCCTTACATCCTTATCTATGATAAGAAGATCAGTTCTATGAAAGACCTGCTTCCTATCCTTGAAAAGGTTGCACAAACTGGTGCTCCATTGTTGATCATTGCTGAAGACCTGGAAGGTGAGGCACTTGCAACATTGGTGGTGAACAAAATCCGCGGCACCTTGAAAGTGACTGCAGTAAAAGCTCCCGGCTTTGGCGATCGCAGAAAGGAAATGCTGGAAGATATTGCAAAACTGACCGGTGGTATTGTAATCAGTGAAGAGCAGGGTTACAAGCTGGAAAGCGCAACGGTAGCATATCTTGGTAAAGCCGAAAAGATCGTAGTGGATAAAGACAACACGACTATCGTGAATGGTGCCGGCAAAAAAGCTGACATAGTTGCGCGTGTAAACCAGATCAAGGCTCAGATTGAAACAACTACCAGCGATTACGATAAGGAAAAATTGCAGGAACGCCTTGCTAAGTTAAGTGGTGGAGTTGCTGTATTGTACATCGGTGCTGCTTCTGAAATGGAAATGAAAGAGAAGAAGGCACGTGTTGATGATGCATTGCATGCTACGCGCGCTGCTGTAGAAGAAGGAATTGTTCCGGGTGGTGGCGTTGCTTACATCCGCGCAATCGAATCACTGGAAAAACTGAAATCTTCGAATGATGATGAAGAAACCGGTATCCAGATCGTTCGCCGTTCATTGGAAGAACCACTCCGCCAGATTGCTGCAAACGCAGGATTGGAAGGAAGCATCGTGGTTCAGAAAGTGAAAGAAGGAAAAGGTGACTTTGGTTTCAATGCACGCACAGAAGTATATGAAAAAATGCTTGCTGCCGGTGTAATTGACCCCACCAAGGTAACCCGCGTTGCTCTAGAAAATGCGGTTTCCATTGCTTCGATGTTGCTGACTACAGAATGTGTAATTGTAGACAAGCCTAAAGAAGAAAAAGCTCCTGCAATGCCTCCGGGCGGCATGGGTGGAATGGATTACTAAACCAATAGCTCATAAATTTGAAGACCCTTTTTGCTCCGGCAGAAAGGGTCTTTTTTTTGCCCGTAGATTAGTAGATTGTTATCCGCGTGATCAGCAAAATCTCCAAGCCGTAATAAATATTCAGACTAAAAGATTGTTATCCGCATGATCAGCAAAATCTGCGAGCCGTAATAAATATTTTCATGAAGAAAAAAACGCACATGGATTATTGAGATTCAGCAGATCGTTCTTACGGTAATTTGTAAAATTTATTGGTGTAACATCACTTACACTATAAAATGAAAAAGCGCGAAGACGCAAAGGCGCTAAAAACCAGGAAAAGCTATAAGCTATCTCAAAATGTTCTTTTAAGGCCGTCATGCTGAATTTATTTCAGCATCTCTTTATGTTAAGAACGGATCCTGAAACTATTTCAGGATGACCCCGTAAATTTTGAGATAACTTCTTATTATTTTCTCCGCGTCTTGGCGCTATAAAAAACGTAATATGAATCACTGCGCTACTCAATGATTTTCCATTTCAGAAATGTTGACAATGGGATATTTCAATTGAGCTCCAATACCACAGAGAAATGTGTCTCCTGTTTCTTCAAATGAAGTCGAGACCTCCAACCCATCCATCATAAAATTGCTGTCGAGATTCAATGGACTGTAAGTGATGTCGTTCACTTTCATCAGCCATCCGCAACCGTCAGCCGCCTGAACACCGGCATCTATTATTTTCGCATTCACGAGCGTCTCTTTTTTCTTACAGGAAGAAACAAAGAGTAATACTATAAGAGCAAAACCTGTGAGATTTCTCATTTGATTATAAAATTTGATTAAGAGGAAAGTTATTTGACAAAAAAAGAGATGCAATAGTTGCATCTCTCTTGCCCTGGTTTAAGTGGTGATTGCGATATTATTTATCAGCGCTGTTGCGATTGTGCTATTTTACTTTCGCCTTTTCACTGGCAGCTTTGATCAGGTTCAGTGCACTTCCTGCTTTAAACCATTCTATCTGCGCAGTATTAAAAGTTTGATTGACAATGAATGCTTCGTTGGTTCCGTCCGAATGATGGAGCATCACCGTCAAAGGCATTTCGGGCGTAAATGTGGTGAGTCCCATTATATCAAACAGGTCATCTTCCCTCACTTTATCGTAGTCGGCTTTGTTGGCAAAGGTTAATGCAAGCATTCCCTGCTTCTTTAAATTGGTTTCGTGAATACGTGCAAATGATTTCACGATCACTGCACGAACGCCTAAGTGACGCGGTTCCATGGCAGCATGTTCGCGTGAAGAACCTTCACCATAGTTTTCATCACCTATTACAACAGAACCTGTTCCGGCAGCTTTATAAGACCGCTGTACGTTGGGAACGCTGTCGTACTTGCCTGTGAGTCCATTTTTTACAGTGTCGGGCTTTTCATTGAAATAATTGATTGCACCAATCAGCATGTTATTCGAAATATTATCAAGGTGACCGCGGAATTTCAACCAGGGCCCTGCCATGGAAATATGATCGGTGGTGCATTTTCCTTTTGCTTTGATCAATAGGCGCAACCCTTTAAGATCGGTGCCTTCCCACGCGCTAAATGGTTCCAGCAATTGCAACCTGTTGGATGTTGGACTAACAGCCACCAAAACACTTTTTCCATCTTCAGCTGGGGGAAGGTAACCGGCATCTTCCACAGCAAACCCTTTCAATGGTAATTCAATACCCTGTGGTTCATCCAGTTTCACCCTTTCACCTTTATCGTTGATTAATGAATCGGTGAGCGGATTAAAAGACAAAGAGCCTGCTAATGCAAAGGCTGTCACAATTTCCGGGGATGCAACAAATGCATGTGTGCTGGGATTACCGTCATTGCGTTTTGCAAAGTTTCTGTTATAGGAAGTCAGTATCGAATTCTTTTTGTTAGGATCAGTGGTGTGCCTTGACCATTGCCCGATACAGGGCCCGCAGGCATTGGCGAGCACCATTCCGCCAATTGCTTCAAAAGTCGATAGCATGCCATCACGTTCTATGGTGTACCTGATCAGCTCAGATCCGGGAGTGATGGTGAATTCTGAAACAGCTTTAAGATTTTTATCGATGGCCTGTTGAGCGATGGATGCGGAACGCGACATGTCTTCATAAGAAGAATTGGTACAGGAACCGATCAAGGCAACTTCTAATTTATCCGGCCAACCATTTTGAGCTACTGCATTCTTAAATTCTGAAAGTGGCCATGCCAGATCAGGAGTGTAAGGGCCATTGATGTGCGGCTCCAGCAGATCGAGGTTAATCTCAATTACTTCATCATAATATTTTGCAGCATTATTAACCACGTCATCGTCAGGCCGGAGGTGCTGTGCAACTTCATTGGCGAGGTCTGCAATTTCTGAACGTTCGGTTGCCCGCAGGTAAGCATCCATTCTGCTGTCGTAGCCAAATACAGAAGTGGTAGCTCCGATTTCAGCACCCATATTGCAAATGGTGCCTTTACCTGTGCAGGATATATTTTCAGCGCCGGGACCAAAGTATTCCAGGATAGCACCGGTGCCACCTTTTACTGTAAGGATGCCGGCTACCTTAAGGATAACATCTTTGGCGGAGGTCCAGCCATTCATTTTTCCCGTAAGGCGAACACCAATCAGCTTTGGAAACTTTAATTCCCAGGCCATGCCACTCATCACATCCACCGCATCTGCACCACCTACACCAATGGCAATCATCCCCAATCCGCCTGCATTGGGCGTATGTGAATCGGTTCCAATCATCATGCCACCGGGGAATGCATAATTCTCCAGCACCACCTGGTGAATAATACCTGCGCCCGGCTTCCAGAACCCTATGCCATAACGATTAGAAACCGAGGCCAGGAAATCATACACTTCTTTATTCGTATCCAGTGCGGTTTGCAAATCTGTCTGTGCACCTACTTTTGCCTGGATAAGGTGATCGCAATGGACAGTTGAAGGAACGGCAGTCTTATCTTTTCCTGCAGTCATAAATTGCAGCAATGCCATTTGAGCCGTTGCATCCTGCATGGCAACCCTGTCGGGTGCAAAGTCAACGTAGTCTTTCCCACGGCCATAAGAAGCCATCGGAAATGTGCCGAAAAGGTGCGAGTACAATATCTTTTCTGCCAGCGTCAAAGGGCGATTAAGAAGTTGTCGTGCAGTAGAAATTCTGGCAGGCAAAGCGGCGTAAACCGACCGGATCATTTCGAGGTCAAAAGCCATTGGATAGCAGGTTTATTTGTAGTGGAATGCATTAAAAGTGGTGCAAAGGTAAAAAGAAAGGAAAGTGGTTGCTGCAAAAAAATCAAAAAGGGTTTCTAACATCAGGAATCCTTTCTGATCACTTATGCGCGTAGAGCCGCGATGCCTCGCTTCTTTGCCTATGGTCGGTGTTTTCACCGACCACTTCACCAACCTGCTTCAACTCTATATCTTTTCAACAAAATAGTAAAATAAACAGGTTCTTGCGCTGGTTGGTGAAAACACCAACCAGAGGCTTAATTTGACTTTGAAGAATTACAAATTGTTTGCTCAGCCCTGTAGGAGCTTCATCTTTGTAGAAAAAAAGTGTCTTAATAACACATAGCCCCGGAGGGGCGACATCTGCTATTGCAAATGTTATTCAACCCACTCAAACAAATAACGTTCATCGTATTCTATTTCAAATTTCTTTAGGAAACCAAGGTATTCTTCGCGAAAGGTTTTCTTTCTGTGGTGTTGGGGTTGGTTCAAAATATATTTCACCACCTGATCCAATTGTGACCTTGAATAGGAAAATGCACCATACCCTTCCTGCCAATTGAACTTTCCTTTGATCCATTTTTTATCCCTGATGAAACCCGATGAATTGGATTTAACATCCCGCATCAGATCAGAAACAGACATGGAAGGTTGTAAACCAACAAGCAAATGGGAATGATCCGGCATGCAAAAAATAGAGATTGGTTTTTGCCCTTTATTTTTTACAATACCACAAATGTACTTTTCCAGTTCAATCCGGAATTCATCTTTGATCAGATTTAGTCTGCCCTGTACGGCAAATACTATTTGAATGTAGATTTGTGAATACGTGTTCGCCATAATTCAGATGTCGTGCCTACGGCACTTGTTTATATACAAATATTATTGCTACAAAGATATCGTGCCTACGGCACTTGCTTACTCAAATGTAATATTTCCCCGATAGTACGGATTTGTAATCCGGATTTATTGAGAAGAGGATTTTCAATCCTCCGGACA
>JBDSEW010000109.1:0-6197 GCA_039919825.1 Chitinophagales bacterium
GAGCCGAAGCTGTTCCGGTGTTTTGATAATAGGATAAATTGCCACCTTGTGATCCGACCAGGAGATCTGGCAAACCATCGCGGTTTACATCCACCAATTGTGGTGTGCTGAAATTTCCTACTTCAATATTTCCGTAGTTCTCACTGGTAAAAACAAAATTGGCAGCAGCACCGGACGCAGCAGTGTTTTTAAAATACAACAGTGTTCCATCGTTCCTGCCCGTGATCATGTCATCATCACCGTCGCCGTCAAGGTCGCCAAAGGTCGGGGATACAGAACGTACAGCCAGCGAAAGAACACCCGCATAGTCTGTAGTGACTAACTGAAATGATGGTGCTGTTGCAGAACCGGTGTTTCGAAAGTATGCGATCTCTCCATCGTAAATTCCCTGCGAGCTGATGTTAAAATAACCATAGTTACCCACCAGCAGATCAGTTAACCCATCGTTGTCGGCATCAAAAAAGACAGGATAGGCACCTTCACCAACGTCAATCATGTCATCAACTAAAAAAGACGTGGACTTAAGATTGAAATCCGCAGTAATGGATGTCCCGTTATTTTCGTAGTACCACACACAATTGTAATTTTCTGTACCCACCTGGTTGTTGGGCGTTACCAGGAAATCTTTTAACCCATCGTTGTTCATATCAACAAGGAACGGAGCAGGGAATGCATATACATCGGCACTTGTATCATAGGAGGGGAAAACCGTATCCTGGCTCGTAATAAAAGCATTGGAAGGAGTTCCCCCGTTCTGCAGGTACACGATATTCGTAAAGGAGATGTCACCGGTAAGCAGTTCCACATCGTTATCACCATCATTATCAAATCCCACCAAAGCAGAACCGGTATGCCGCAGGTCTCTTGTATCCATATAGTCAGGATCACTTCCTGTAAAAAAAGGGCATGGGACATTTAATGAGTCTTCGCGACGGAATCCGCTTTCAAAAAAATCACCCCAGCACTGATCTACCGGTTCGTAGGTGAGATCATTACAACCCTGGCCATTTTCCTGTGACTGGTTTTCATAGTACACCACATAACCGCCATTTTGCTGGAACGTTAATATGTCGATATCGCCATCGTGGTTTACATCGAGTATAGCGGGAATATCTACCGCACTTACGTAAAGATTAACCTGGAATGAATTGAAAGGATATTCCAGCAAATTATCGGTAAGTTGAAACTGAATCGCATTGCCCGTACTGTAAGATCCAGTGAAGACGCGAATACCGGTTGCCGGATTATTGGTGAAGGTGTAAATATCTGCGATGTTATCGCAGTTATAATCGATCAGCAGTGCCCAGTTTTCTAATGCAGGAAAATTTAATGCGTACTCCGGATTGTAGGTGTAATCAACTGTATTTGGTGTTCCCTGGTTAAGGAAGGTATAAATCCTGTTACCGGTGCGATCGAAAATAAACAGATCCTGGATCCCATCGTTGTTTAAATCCACTGCTGAAAATTGCGCGTTGTTCAATCCTCCAACCCACGGGAACTTCATACTCACACCCGTTAAATTTTTAACCGGTACCGATTGATTGATTTTGTATTGGGCCTGTGTGGATGCAATAAAAAATAAGAGGAGAAATACCATACCCGTGTGGCGCATCAGGAAATATTTTTTTAGAATGGAAAATTAGGAAAAAGTCATGAACAAATTGGTGCCGGATATTGGAGGGCCAGTAACATTAAGCTTCAGGGGCTGAAAGCTTATACACGCTTAGTTGACTTTATAAGAAATATAGCGTGATTTATTACAATCATTTTTGCTCTCTGAATTATTTCCGCAGGATTACTTCAGCATTTTGAGATGTAGTCTGCGAGTTCTCTTCAGCCATAATTAAGCTGTTGCTATCGGCATAAACTTTCAATTCGTAATAAAAGTGTTTAAAGATCCTTCATTCAGGCCAACGCCACCAACCCATTGTGCTTTTTACTTTTAGCTTTCAATATCTTTCTGATGCTCACCAGGTGAGAAATCAATACCAATGGTACGACAACAGAAGGCAGCAACACAAAAGGAAAGTAAGTAACTCCAATGTTTGGTTGGTCAAATGCAAATTGCTGAAACGGTGTATGAGCTGAAAGGATTGCGATGGCCAATATATTTACCAGCAGCGCAAGGCATAATATGTTCCAGGACAGCAATAGCTTCCAGTTTGCCTTTTTGAAAATGAAGACGAGGCAATAAACGATGGGCGCTGTGATACCGGAAAGAATGTCAAAATTATTGCCTTCAAATGTCATTGACTGTGGAATGAGTCCGGCAAGAAAGACACAAAATAAAGTGATCTCCACCGGTAGCCTCACGATATGTAAAAGGGTTAATTTTTTGATATCCCAGGAATCAATTAAGCTTCTGCCACGCTCAGAGAAGAACAATAAAATAACTGCTGCAAGGCCCGGAGCAATCGAAAATAAAAACCGTAGCGGAATCGCATCCGGATTCAGATAAAATCCAGTTAATGAAATTAAACACTGTAGGATTGACCATCCAGCAATAATGAGCAGTATTCTTTTAGAGTTTGCTGTAGCACTGTAAAAAATACTTACTGCCAGGATGGTTGTAAGGATGAACAATACACTTGCGAAAATGGAACCTGTTGCCATGATTTTATGAGTTTTAATTTTGCAACAAAGTTCGCTCAGGTAAATGCATCTGCTCTTGTCATTTGGCAAGAATTATTTATTGATAAATGATTTCCTGATACGGCTTAAGGAAGTGTCGGTCATACCAAGGTAGGAAGCAATATATTTCAAAGGTGCGTTGCGGAATATTTCGGGATTGGTATTTATCAGCAATTCATATCGCTGCTCTGCTGTTTTATTGATCATTGACAGTGTTCTTTCTTTATAGGCGATAAAACCATTTACTAAAACAGCCCTGCCAAATTCCCTGAATTCAGGCAGCGCATGAAATAATGTATTCAGTTGGTCATAAGTCAACACCCAGCCAGTACCGTCCGTGAGAGCTTCAAAATTTTCCTGTGATGGTGTCCTTTTAAAAAAAGAAGCCACTTCAAAAACAAGTTGGTTTTGTGCGTAGAAATTGAGGGTTATTTCATTGCCTTCGGTATCGGATAAAAAAGTGCGGATGAATCCGGTTTCCAAAAACAAATATTCATTGGATACCTTACCTTCCTTTAAGAAAAGGTCGTTCTTCTTTAATACCCTGTGTTGAAATTCATTCGCAACAGCGACAGCTTTCTCCGGATCTAACGGAGGTTTACTTTTTAGAAAGCTTATTAATGCACTCCTGCTGACTTCCATTATTGATGTGCTGAAAAATTGAAGAAATATGGAATAATAATGCACGTAACTAAACCTTTGAAGCCCTGTTTCTCAATAGGTGATCTGCCAGTACCAGGGCGGCCATTGCTTCCACAATTGGCACCGCTCTTGGCAACACACAGGGGTCATGGCGGCCGCGGCCCTTTACTTCTACTGACTCACCTTTCATATTAACGGATTCCTGTGCCTGCACAATTGTGGCAACGGGTTTAAATGCAACGCGGAAATAGATATCCATGCCATTGGAAATTCCGCCCTGAATGCCTCCTGATAAATTGGTGCGGGTGCGTATTTTTTCTCCCTCTGAATAAAATGCATCATTGTTTTCAGAACCTCTTCGTGCTGATCCTTCAAAGCCGCTTCCATATTCAAATCCATGCACCGCATTAATGGAAAACATCGCCTTTGCAAGATCTGCCTGTAACTTGTCGAAAAGCGGTTCACCCAATCCGACAGGACAGTTTTTAATTACACAGGTGATCACGCCTCCAACAGTGTCTCCATCTTTTCTAACCTGTTCAATCAGTGCAATCATTTCATCAGCAGTGCTGGTGTCAGGACAACGAACAATGTTGCTTTCGGCGATAGCAACCAATGATGCAATATCACCTGCATCACTGAAATTAATTTTTTCCAGTTTAATAGTACCTACCTGTGTTACAAACGCACCCATTTGCATGGAGTTATGTGCAACCAGTTGTTTTGCAATTGCACCTGCAGCCACTACAGCAGCAGTTGTTCTTGCCGACGACCTTCCTCCGCCCCGGTGATCGCGCAAGCCATATTTTATTTGGTAGGTATAGTCAGCATGGGAAGGCCGGAAAGCCGCTTCAATATGATCATAATCCTTTGAGCGCTGGTCTTCATTGGGAATGAATAAAGCAATGGGAGTTCCTGTGGATCTTCCTTCAAAAATACCGGACATCAATTGGACAGTATCACTTTCTTTGCGCTGTGTGGTGATGTGCGACTGGCCCGGCCTGCGGCGGTCAAGATCGTGCTGGATTTTTTCGGGAGAAATTTCCAACCCTGCGGGACAACCATCAATCACTGCACCAATGCCTGTTCCGTGCGATTCACCAAAAGTGGTGACACGGAATAGTTCTCCAATCGTATTTCCTGCCATAAGGTGATTACTGGTTTATTGCTTCTTCTCTTCACAAGGTCCTTCAGTAACTGAAGTAACTCCGTGTTTTTCTGCCTCACAGCGGTTGGAATAGGTAATGGCATCACAACCGCAGACAGGTTTGTATTCCATGGTACACATTCTGGTGGTATCAATTTTACTTGCATCGATGCAATCCGTCTTCTTGTTGCAAGTGGTTGCATTAAGCAGCATGGCTGCTAAGAAACAGGAAAAAAGTATCTTCACGACCGTAAATTTTGGTGATGAATATACTCATAAAAAATATTAAGTCGCTGGCCGGAATACAAAGCGCAGAGATAAAGCAGGTGAAAGGAAATGACCTGAAGACCCTTCCTTCCCTGGAAAATGCGTGGCTTTTTATTGAAGCCGGAAAAATTTCTGCCTTCGGGCTGATGCAGGATTTCGGCCAATCGAAAATCAACAATCAAAAATCAAAAATCCAGGAGACTATTGACGCAACCGGCAAAATTGTTTTGCCTTGCTTCTGCGATTCACACACACACCTTGTGTTTGCAGATACGCGGGAGAGTGAATTCATTTATAAAATACAGGGATTTACCTATGAAGAAATTGCGGCAAGAGGTGGTGGTATACTGAACTCTGCAAAAAAACTACGGGATACACCTGAAGAAATCTTGCTGGAGAAAGCATTGTCACGGATAGAAGAAATAAAAAATTCAGGCACAGGGGCTGTTGAAATAAAAAGCGGCTATGGATTAAGTTATGAAGGTGAGCTGAAAATGCTGCGCGTGATAAAGAAACTAAAATCTCTTTCACCTATACCTGTTAAGGCAAGTTTTTTAGGAGCACATGCCATTCCGGCTGAATTCAAAACAAACCGGGAAGGATACATTCAGTTATTAATCGAACAACTGCTTCCGAAAATTGCTGAAGAAGGACTGGCAGATTACTGCGATGTTTTTTGTGACAAAGGATTTTTTACGCCTGAGGAAACGGACAGGGTCTTACACGCCGGTTGGAAGTATGGATTGAAACCAAAAATCCATGCAAACCAATTGGCAATTTCAGGTGGTGTGCAGGCTGGTGTGCGAAACAATGCAGTCTCCGTTGATCACCTCGAGAGCATGGGTGATGCTGAAATTGAGTGTTTGAAAAACTCAAACACGATTCCAACAATGCTGCCCTCCGCTGCTTTTTTCCTGCGCATGCCTTATCCGCCTGCAAGGCAAATGATTGAGGCAGGACTTCCGGTAACGTTGGCGACCGATTTCAATCCGGGTTCCTCTCCTTCGGGAAGAATGAGCTTTGTGATTTCCCTGGCTTGCATTCAAATGAAGATGACTCCGGAAGAAGCGATTAATGCAGCCACGCTGAATGGTGCCGCGGCTATGGAAATGAGTGCTGAGTTAGGATCTATCACTGTTGGAAAAAAAGCCAATATCATTATTACCAAGCCACTCAATTCAATTGCAAATATTCCTTACAGTTTTGGAAATGACGTGATTGAAAGAGTGTTGGTTTTTTAATTCTGAAGCATAGAAGACAATTTAAAAAAACAGTCTTATCATAAATGGGAAAAAACATTTTATCCAAATCATACCCTGACCTGGGATTGCTGATCATTCGTGTTGGTATTGGCTTGTTGATGATGAAACATGGCTGGCCAAAACTCACAGGTGGAATCGAAAAATGGGAAAAGCTGGGAGGCAATATGGACGTAATTGGCATTGCCTTTTTGCCTGTTTTTTGGGGATTGTGCGCGGCACTTGCCGAAACAGCCGGCGGACTATTTATG
>JBDSEW010000185.1:0-7004 GCA_039919825.1 Chitinophagales bacterium
TCCTGAAGGAAGTGAACGAAGATCAAGGTCCAAAGACTTTCCGGTAACCGGTATGCTTTCTAGTGTTCTTCCACTTAGGTCCTTAATAAAAAGAGTTGCGGAATTACCGGAATCCGGAACAATGACTTTAAAAACGCCATCTGAAGGATTGGGATAAACAAGGATTTGGTCTTGCAGAATGCCGGAGTTGGTGCATACATCTACGAATATGATTTCACTCATCGTACTTACACATCCTGCTGTATTCGTATAGGAATAGCTGACAGTATTATTTCCAATGAGCGCTGCTGCAGGGTTAAAGGTTCCGTTTGAAACACCGCTACCACTGAATGTTCCACCTTGCGGGGTTGCAACAAGTACAACCGGTGGATTTTCAAAACAAAGTGTATCAGCAGCATCAAAGGTAATTGCACCTGTGTCATCAATATGGAACAGGCTCTCCGCCTCATTCACTCCACAGGTATTCCCATAAGTGTATGTTATCAACTGATCACCACTTCCTGATAAGGAAGGATCAAAAAAGTAGTCAGTACCATTGAAAATAACACCATTGCCTGCATAGTCTCCTCCGGAAGGAATTCCGGTATTCAATAAAAATGTAAGTGAATTGGTGCAAAGAGATTCATTAAACGCAAGAAAAACCTGGGCAGGTTGTTCCACCTGCACAGTAAAAGCAGTAACCGCAACACAACCATTCTCACCCGTTCCATAAATAGTATATGAAGTGTTGGTTAACGGAGAAGCAAAGGCAAAGTGCTGATTCAAAATAACCGCCGGATCTGTAAATGAATATGATGCAGCTCCTGACATAGTTAATAACGCCACTTCCCCATTGCAAATAAATGCATCACCGGTTACCGTTAACACGGGAGCTACATCCCATAAAATCTGAATGGTTTTTATTAGTGTATCCCTTTCTTCGATGCCGGCAACAATTAATTTTACAGTGTAAACCCCCGGAGAAGTATAATGCACCAATGGATTTACATCATCTGAGGTAGCAGGTGATCCACCGATAAAATTCCACTCCCTTTCTTTTTCAATGCCAATAGAAATATCGCTGAACTGAGCTGATCCACCGGGACAGATTACACTGTCAACTGAAAAATTTGCAACAGGCATTGCCAAAGGAATCTTCAGCATTCCACTGTAAGCAGGTGAAGCTGCTGCACTGAGATTGATCATGGCTCCGGCAAACAGTGTATCGTCCATCACATTGAGCGCCGTCGATTCCTTAAACAAACCATTGGGAACGGCAGTGTACCATTGCTCATCATCTTCACTGAAAAATGCAACGGCCTTGTTTGGGGAATCTGTGGAAGAAAACGGCGTTTCTCCTACAGTTACAGAACCCTGTCCGTAAGTAGGCAATCCATCTCCCACCTCTTCCCATTCTCCTTCATCTGCGTCCCATTCTGCTACATGATTCACTGTATCTGTTCCGGAATAAAGAAACTGTCCGCCGGCATACAATTCATCTTCCACCTGCGACAGGGTGAGCACCTGGTCGTTGAATCCAATTCCATAGCTGCTCCAAGCTGTATCGTTCCATCTGGCAATACGATTTGCAGTCACAATACCAGCATGTGTAAATTCCCCACCTACCACGAGAACATCTTCGAATGAGTACAGGGCACGAACGTCCTTATCGAGGCCACTTCCAAGTGCTTCAAAGCAACTGCCTGTCCACTTTGCGATATAATTTGCAGGCACATTATCCGCAGCAGTAAATTCACCGCCCACGTATAAAGCATCATTGTGCACTGCCATGGCAAGGATGCGATCATTCATTCCAATGCCTGTCCATTCCCATGTTGTGCCATTCCATTTAGCAATATTATTCAGAGAAGCCGCACCTGATAAATGAAAGAATCCTCCTGCATACAATGTATCATGAAGCAATGCCAATGAATAAACCCTTCCGTTAAAACCTTCTCCCAATGCATGCCATGCCGTTCCATCCCACATGCCAACATGCTGAAGAATTGTACCACCAGAAGAGAAAAAATCACCACCGGCATACACACGGTGGTTTGATGAATCCACTGCAATCGCCAAAGCCTTGCCTCCTCCATTGCCAACGATATCCCAGGGTGCCAGCCAATCTGAATTTTGTGAATAGGCGAAGCCGCTGCAGGGCGTGTCATCTACCCGTGTGAAACTTCCCCCAGCCGTTAATGCTGGTCCCCAAATGCTGAGTGTGTTAACATCTGGATTAAGTAATCCCTGGCCAATAAATCCAATTCCGGGAGAAGAAAACTGGATGCCATTATAGTTCACGTATCCTTTTGCAGTAAAGTTATTTACCTTATCAAAATTACCCCCGATAAAAAGCAGGTTGTTGTATGTTTTTATACTTTGAAAAATTCCATTGCAGACTTTCCCCAACGACGTAAGGGAATTGGTATTCCATACCACGATATCAGCAATGCTGCCATCATTAAACGTAATAGAATCGGCGATATAGAGTGCTCCATTAAAAATATCAGCCGAAGGTTTAAAGAAGCTCTTGAAATTATTCGGAAGGCTGCTCCATTCAGTTTCATCCCACAATGCAATGCGATTGGCACTAACATTTCCCGCCTGCGAAAAATCACCTAAAGCAACCAATGTGTTCTGATAACTTTTAAGATATCGGATGTTGTCACTGGTTCCACCACCCACACCCGTCCATGCAATGCCATCCCACTTGCTGATGTGAGAACACAAAACAGTATCCATCGCCAAAAAATCTCCACCGGCATAAAGTTCATCCTTAAAAACTTCGAGTGTTCGTACCACGCTATTGGCTCCCACTCCTACTGACGACCAATCTGTTCCATTCCATCTTGCAATGTTGAATGCTGACTGTCCGCCTGCTTTGGAAAACTGACCACCGACATATAAATCGCCATTGAAGATAGCCATGCACAATATTTCACCTTTAATTCCGGCACCCAAACCCGACCATGAAATGCCATTGTGAACAGCAATATTGGATATCGCCTGTCCGTCAACATTGGAAAATGCACCAGCGATATAAAATCTGTTATGAACAGAATCATATGCCGACAGCTTAACAATGCCTTCGGTCTGCAAACCATTACCAACCGGTTGCCAGCTTTGTGATTGGGAAGAAGATGCGTTGATAAGGAAAAAGGATAGAGAAAAGAGTAACCGTATTTTCATGAGTGTGTATTGATAGTGCAAAAAAGAAATGGTCAAAAACGATCTCTCAAAAATACTTTCATAAAAGAGCGTGGGAATCCCTGAATTCAGGGATATTGAGGCTCCCTGAATTCAGGGAGTGTCGGCTGCAAAATAATTTCCGGGTATGCAGATGGCATGTATTGCGTTCAACGCTGTTATAAGTCACCCAAAGAATCGTGAAGCAATCTCGTGTATAAAAAAAGCTCCCTCTTTTGAAGGGAGCTCTAAAAAATGGGTATTACTTATTTCAATTATTTCAACGTTCCACAATGAATTTCTTCGTCACCACATTTGTGCTGGTAGTGAGCTGAAGCAAGTACAGTCCCGTTGACAAGGTATTACTGTTAAAGGACAACTGGTGGCTACCCTCTGCATAGACTGCATTTTCAATTTCAAGCAGCACTTTGCCATTCAAATCAACGAGTCTGACATTGACAGGCGATTCATTGTCCAATGTAAAGGTAATAGTGGCGAAATCAGCCGCAGGGTTTGGGTAAACCTGCATGTTCGTTGTAAGGTTTAACTCTTCGCTCAAACGTTGTGGCAGCGTGGTAAAATCAGGCCCAATGATAAAAGTTGAAGCTACAACGGGACCATTGGAGCAAATAGTTTGCACCGACCATTTATAAGTGGTGTTGGGAATTAGCCCGGTTATCTCCTTAGAATTGAACGTTGAAGGTTTTTTTATTCCAGCAGGATTGCCATTAGGATGGTAAATTATCTTGTACCCCACCGCACCCGGCACTGCATCCCACTGTAAAATGGCTGTAGAGGAAGTAACAGACAATACTGATAGGCCAGTTGGTTTAGCGCAGTCGGTAACTGTGGTATACTTTAAAATGGTACCTACAGCCCCTACAGCATATCCCACAGTTCCGTTTGGAAAATGTATACCCAATAATCCATTTAATTGAATGCTGTCGTTCACCCATGTAGCTCCACCATTGGTAGTAGCTGGCATTTCACCGAAGTCACCCACAAACCAACCCTTATTGGCAGAGGTGAACCAGGCACCACGCAGAGCGCCATTTGCTAAACCGGTATATACCTGATTCCAGGTAACGCCACCATCAGTTGTCTTTACAATATAACTTGAACCACCCACACCCTGGTTGTTACCACCACCTGCATAAGCAATATTTTCATTGATAACAGCTAAACCCAGCAATCCGTTGGCGTTTGTATAAACAGGTGTCCAAGTAGTTCCGCCATTAACTGTTTTAATAACTATTCCATTGGTAAATGTTCCGGTACTGGATACTGCATAACCAATATCATTATTCACAAATCGTACATTGATGAGATCCTGCGCAACATTTGTAGTTTGAGCAGTCCATGTTGTACCACCATTGATGGTCTTAAGCATGGTACCCAACCCACCGGCAATATATCCCACCGTCGAGGATGGAAAATGCACCGAACGCAATGCCTCTGTGGTTCCACTTGAAATAAGTGACCATGTTTCTCCGGCATTTGTTGTTCTGAGAATGGTACCTGTAAATCCAACTGCGATTCCAGTGTTATCGTCAATAAAATGAACTCCCCTCAGCGCATTTAATGTGCCGGAAGGCTTTGAAACCCAGTTATTACCACCATCTGTAGTTTTTAAAATAATAGCCTCTGCCGGAGCAATAGCTTCACCTACTACATAGCCGGTTGTTGAGTTGGTAAAGAAGGGAGATCGTAGCGTATTAGTAACACCACTGTTTAATACACTCCATTGTGAAAAAGCAGGAAGGCAGTACACTGCTGCAAAAACAACCAGTAACAATTTTCTAATAACGGCTGCTGATCTGGTTGAGGGTATTCGCTCTTGTGTGAAGTAAGAAAGGGTTTTCATAATTTATGGATTTTGGTGAATGAATAAATCAATTTGACGATGCCAGAGAACCAAATAAAAAAAATGAACAATTACTTTATTGCATATAATCGATCAGCAGAACCAAATATAGCTATTTTTTCAGGTTTAGCAATACATCGCAACATTTAATGAATAGCAAACGTCCCGCTCTTGTAAGCAACCATATTTCAAGCTATTTTTTTTAGTATAATCATCCATGTTTTATAAATCTCTCCGACACCTTCCGGCTCTTCTCCAACGGCTTCAATGACAGCCGGAGAACAGGCAGCGCAAACTTTCAAATCTTAAAAACATCGTATTTTTATTCTGCTTCAAAAAGCAACTTGTTCTCCTCAAAAATTCCACTGCATGAAAAACATTTATTCGCTCCTGCTTTTCATATTCATATTTTCTTCCTCCGCATTTTCACAACAATATGAATGGGCCAAATCGAATAACCTTAGCAAAAATCTCAATCCATCCTACCCTGGCAATATAGTATGCAATTCAGGTGCAGGAACCGTATTCTCCTCGCATACCGACAGCAGCGTTTTGATTTATGGCACTGAAATTTTGGCACCACAGGAATAGACTGCTACAATGCTTCCGGAGTATTCCAATGGAGCATTACACTCGGAAACAAAGTTATTGTAAGTGAAATGGTGGCTGATGAAACCGGAAATTTATTTATAGGAGGATCTTACCTGGAGATGCTACTGATCAACGGATCAGACAGCCTGTTGAATACAGGCAATGGTTACGACATAAATACATTTCTCTTTAATGCTGATGGCAAACTTGCCTGGAAAAGAAATGTCACGCTACAACATCCTGGTTATATGCATATTGATGTGATGACCCTGGATGTCCTGGACAACCTTTGGGTATGGTGAGAAACATAGTGGAGGTCTTTCCACAGAGGTTTCTCCCGCAGAATATAATTTCTCCATAAACGTTTATCCTAATCCTGCACGGGAAATGTTGCTTGTGAATTTGTTATCCAGGAAAGTGATAGTATAAAAATTAAATTTTCAGACCTGCAGGGAAAAATGAGAAAATATTTTTTGCAAGGCAATCTTCCCGCAGGAAATCATTCCATTCAAATTTCAACTAACGATTTGACCAGAGGAATTTATTTTCTGGAATTGAAAACGCCTGATGGAGTGGTGAAAAAGAAAGTAGTGCCGAACTAATTAATTCCTTCCTGATTGATTAAACACATCAGCTGAATACCGGTTCAAAATCTTCCGCAGCATATCCATCCGGAAATTTTCCATTTATCACCAGGCTTGCGGCGACATTCCCAACACCGTCAGAGCACATAGCAGACCATCCATTTCCCGCTGTTATAAATAGCCGGTCATGGATTTTTCCGATGTATGGATTTTTATGTTTAGCAGTGCGGGGAAGAAGGCATCGTTTAGAAATACAATTCCCCACTTTCAGTTTCGGCATGATGGTTAGCAAAGCATCCAGCATTTTCTCAACCTGTGAATCACTGTCTCCGTTTCTGAACCATTGCTGAATCTTTTCCAGATCATCATCAAAGAAAAAATCTGTTGGAAGATTGCAGCCCATTTTCAGGTAATAATTTCCATCGGGATATTGAATGGGTTGCGTTGAATAAATTCCTTCCACCTCAGCCGTATCAATTTCATAAAGCAAAGAAGGCAATGCTGAAAGCCTTTCCGCTTCCTTCTTTTTTACCTGTGCAAGTATGACGATTTCGCTTTTTATTACGAGGTCCAGTCGCCGGTCAATTAAGTTAGAAAAGTTAGTGAATGCACCAGCTGCGAGCACTACTTTTTTTCCAGCGTACGTATTTCCTTCATAAGTGGAAATTTCAACAACCTCATTTCCCAAAGAAATTCCATTTACTGTATCACGGAAAACATCACCTCCATTTTTCTCAAATACCGCAAGTTGTGCTTTGATCAGGAGTGGAGGACTGATGTGACCCGAAGGAGCAGGTTCA
>JBDSEW010000225.1:0-8289 GCA_039919825.1 Chitinophagales bacterium
GATAAAAATGCTGTTATTAAAAAATTTCTGGCTCTTCCTTTTTTGGATGTGCCTGATTCTTTATTTATCCTTCGTGCCATTGCAAGACTGGCCACAACCTTCCATATTTCAAAAATTACACATCGACAAAGCAGTGCACTTCACGATGTATGCAGTGCTGAGCTTTCTTTTGTTGCGAAGTATTTTCCGGCAACAAATGAAGCGACTTCCCCGTTATGGAACCCGGGTTGCAGCGGTGATTTTTTCAGCTGGTGCAGGAGTTGCCATCGAAGTTTTTCAACCATTGCTTACAGACTACCGTCAATTTGAATGGATGGACATGATGGCAAATGCCATTGGTGCAATTTCCGGTGGAATACTCTTTAACTGGTTGCTCTCCAAAGGCAGGATGGGATTGAAGGTGGTGCAACCCGGATAAAAAATAAATAGTATTCGCGTTCCATTTAACCTGACATAGTATATCGCGTTAAAAATTTGCAGGAATGCATTTCAAAAAAGCAATACTTTGGATTGATGTAATTTTGAAAAAATGATGGTGTTGATTAAAAAATTCCTTTCGATAAAAAAAGCAGGGCTACTCCTGCTGTTGTGGCTGGCAGTTGTTATAGTGAATGCGCAGCCACAACAGGATGTTCAATTGGCACTTGAATATTTTAAGAATGCCGAGTTTGACAAGTCAGCAGTGATGTATGAGAAACTGTATAACAAAGCTCCGGGCAACCCTCTTTTCTTCCAAAACTATATTCAGAGTCTTACCGCATTGAAGCAATACGACGACGCTGAAAAGGTGATTAAAAAGCAGATTAAAAAATTTCCCGACGACCTCACTTTTTATGTGGACCTGGGAAATGTATACCACCTCCAGGGCGATGACAAAGCTGCGACCATCCAATATGATGAAGCTATCAGGCAAATTTCTCCTGACATGCCCATGGTGAATAAGGTCGCGTATAAGTTTCAAAGCGCTGCATTGAATGAGTATGCAATTCAATCTTACCAGAAAGCACGTAAAGCTTTCAATGCTGAAAGTTCCGACCTGTTTTTATCAGAACTGGCTTCTTTGTACCGGAAACAAAATGATATTCCGAAGGCAGTAAAGGCTTACTTAGACATTGTTGATTACAACCCCTCCATGTCTGATGAAGTAGAAGGTCAACTGCAACCGCTGATTGAATCAGCAGATTATTCTCGTGAGTTGCAATCAGAACTGTACCGCAGGATTCAGAAAAAATCAGACAATGAAGTATTTGCAGAAATGCTGATCTGGTATTTTATTCAGAAAAAAGATTTCACTTCTGCCTTTCAACAGGTGAAGGCTCTTGATAAACGAAATAAGGAAGAGGGACAACGGGTATTCCAGTTTGCACAATCCGCTTTTGATGAAGGCAACTATGATGCTGCACTGATCGGCTACCGCTACATCATCAATGAAAAAGGAAAGAACAGTTTTCTATACCTGCCGGCACGTACCAGTGAACTTACCACTGAGAAAACGAAGATCACCGTACAGCATACGTATACTCCGGAAGAGTTGACAAAGCTGGAGAGTAGCTATGAATCCTATTTTGCAGAATTCGGAAAGGGTGCACAAACGATGGTAACCATGCGCGACTATGCCAACCTTGAGGCGAAGTATCTTCATAAAATTGACAGGGCCATTTCTATCGCCCAGGAAGCAGTAAACATACCAACCAATGAAAAAAAATTAGTGGGTTACCTGAAAATGGATTTAGGCGATTACAACCTGATTAAAAATGAAGTGTGGGAAGCAACGTTGCTCTATTCGCAGGTGGACAAAGCATTTAAGGAAGATGAACTGGGTGAAGAAGCACGGTTTAAAAATGCGCAGCTAAGCTTTTACATGAGTGATTTTCCATGGTCACAGGCACAGCTGGATGTGCTGAAAGGGTCCACATCAGAACTTGTTGCCAACGACGCGCTTTCCTTATCTGTGTTTATGACTGACAACATGGGTTTGGATACTTCGACTGTTCCAATGGAAATGTATTCGCGCGCTGATCTGCTCATCTTTCAGAATAAATTTGATGCTGCTATACAAACGCTGGATTCCATTACTTCAACATTCCCCGAAAATTCCCTGGCTGATGATGTATTGTTTTCAAAAGGAAGAATTTATCTCGCCAAACAAAACTTTACTGCGGCAGCAGCGCTTTTCGAGCAACTTGATAAAAACTATTCTACCGATCTGCTCGCCGATGATGCGCTTTTTCAATTGGCGGAATTGTATGAAAACTATCTGAACAATAAAGACAAGGCGATGGAATTGTATAAGGATATCCTGCTGAAATACAAAGGCAGCATTTATGTGGTTGAAGCGAGGAAAAGGTTCAGGGAATTAAGGGGTGATGAGTTGAATTGAGGTGATTTGTAATTTCCCTGCTAAGCACTATTTTACAATAACCTGCTCTACTTTCAAATCGTCGATAAAAATTTTCTTCTTGCTGTTGGCATTCCAGAAACTTACTTTAAGCGTATCCGCCTTTAATGATGGTAAACAATGTATATCAACATCAACCTGTTGCCATTTCCCTTGTTCAGTATTGCGTTGAATGCGCATCATGTTATTGCGCACTTCCTTTCCACCTGAATATAACTTGAGTGTAAACTGTGTCATGCCCCAAAAGTCCCATTCCTTATCAGGAAAAAATACTGCTGCATTTGCACGAATCCAAAATTCCCTGCTCCCATCAACCGGAAGTGAAAATGATTTAGAAAATTGAATACTGTCATCCATCTGTACCAATAGGAAGTGTGAATAGCTGTTTTGATTGCGGACACTGTCAAACAGTGGAGACTTGAAATGAAAAACCGGCTGCAACTGCTCACGAAATTTTTCAGGCAATTCTTCTTTAATGTCAAGAAACTTTTTGTCTTTGGGATCACCAGTTGTCTTGCCAAAAATTCGCCAATAGTAAGCACGCGTCATGTTCTCTGCTTCAAAAATTCCTTTGGCATGGCATTGATAAGTTTGAAGCACATTGAGCCAGCAGCAAAATAATACAGCAGCACCAAACACTACACGCATCACACCTTTCCTGCTTACAAAATCGAAAAATGCCGCCAAAGGAAAAATTAATAGTGCATAGGATTGAACCATGGCCCTCGAACCAAAACTTCCGCCATACCACCAAATGTCCCAGGCATAAACGATGTAAATATTAATAAGTGTGAAAAAGAAGATGGCCCAGAATAGCGCCTTTGCTCTTGGATAAAGAAACAGAAAGCCGGCCACTGCAAGTGCCATCACCGGTGTGTATACCAGCCAGCCATTCCTGAAAGTAAAAATGCCATCGTAGAAATGCGGATGAGTCCAGCTAAAACCCTGGTCCTGGTAACTGTAGTACAACCATTCACCTGACATTGCTTTCCAATAAAAAAGTTGCGGTAAAAGGGGAATTGCAAATGCAATGGCAGCAAGCAATATTTTCATCCGGCGCGTCCAAAGAAACTGCAACCGTTCGGGAATTCCACTCCATAAATTAATTCCAAAGAGAAAAGGAATGATGAGGATGATGATCTCTGTTGGCCGGGTAACGGTGGCCAGTCCGCACAGGAAGCCAATGCCTGCACTCCGCAAAAAAGTTGGCTGGTCATACCACTTTATTGTAAGCCAGACGACCAGGCAATAAATGGTGAAAAGATAATTGTGTGTCATCGGCCCACCAAATGAAACATAGTTGAAATAATTAGTGGCCAGCACAAGCACCAGGAGTACAAGGGCAGTGATCCTGTCATTAAAAAAACGTAACAGGTTCATTCTTGTAAACCATAAACCGATCCATGCAATCAGTATGCTTCCGAAAGAAATCATCACCTGGTAGGGATAAGAAAATCCATCAATCGCAAAGCCTCCAAATTGTGCCCACAAATGAGCAACTCCGAAAAATGGCAAATACATCAACGCCATACCCAGGGAATACTTCATCATGTAGTTACCGTTGGGCAACTGAAAAGCATTTCCAAATCCGTTTACGGGATGATACGTTTCTAAGATATGTGGACGCTGGTGGAGTTTGCTGATGTCATCATAAAAATAGGAAGGCAGGTACAGGTAATAACCCATCACATCCCAGCTCAGGGTTGCTTCCGTTTCTCCGATTTTCCATTTGGGATAAAAAAATGCAGCAACAAGCAGGAACACACAAACAAAAAAAAGGGCGTATAGAGAAATGCGGTTGTTGGTTGAGGAACTGGGCATGGCGATGTTGCTGCAATCTGCATGAATTTTTGTTTTCCTGCAACACCCACATTCTTATGCACTTAAAACCAACCTGGTTTAGTGGTATAAGGTAGCTATCCTACTTCCACCAATATCTTTATGTGTATTTTTCACTGCAACCATCTGAATGGCAACTTGCAAGCCGATAGAAGGCATCCTGAACTCCATCGCCAATCATTACCTTTTCCATCCGTCAATTAGTAATTTTACCCTCCTGCTCAAAGCCATATGACAATATGAATCCAACCGCTCCCTACAAGCCTAAGAATAAAATACGCGTGGTAACTGCCGCTTCTTTATTCGACGGCCACGATGCTGCTATCAATATCATGCGCCGCATTATTCAGTCAAGTGGTGCAGAAGTGATTCACCTGGGCCATGACCGAAGTGTGCAGGAAGTGGTGGATTGCGCGATACAGGAAGATGCACAGGCCATTGCCATGACAAGCTACCAGGGTGGCCATATGGAATATTTCAAGTACATGTACGACCTGTTAAAAGAAAAAGGATGCGAGCACATAAAGATTTTTGGCGGCGGTGGTGGAGTGATTCTTCCCACTGAAATTGAAGAGTTGCAACAATACGGCATTGCAAGAATTTATTCTCCTGATGATGGTCGCGCGATGGGCCTGCAGGGAATGATCAATGACATGCTGCAACAATGCGATTTTCCTACCGGGATGAACCTGAATGGTGAAGTGAAAGAATTGAAAAATAGAGATGCTCATGCCATTGCAACATTGATCTCCGGTGCGGAAAATTTTCCGGAGCAATCAAAACCATTGCTCGAAGAAGTTCACCGGTTATCGCAAGAGGTGAAAACACCAGTGCTGGGAATTACCGGAACAGGTGGAGCAGGAAAATCTTCTTTGGTAGATGAACTGGTACGAAGATTTCTGACCGATTTCAAGATAGCTGCTGATGGTGGCACTGGTAAAACCATCGCAATTATTTCTGTGGATCCATCAAAACGTAAAACTGGTGGAGCATTGCTTGGTGATCGTATCAGGATGAATTCAATCCGTAATGAAAGAGTATTCATGCGTTCATTAGCCACCCGGCAGTCTAACCTTGCTTTGAGCAAATATGTAAAGGAAGCAATTGACATTGTAAAGGCTGCAAATTTCGACCTGATCATTCTCGAAACTTCCGGCATCGGACAAAGCGATACGGAAATCATAGAGCACAGTGATCTCAGTTTGTATGTGATGACTCCTGAATATGGTGCAGCCTCTCAGTTGGAAAAAATTGACATGCTGGATTTCGCCGACATCATTGCACTTAACAAATTTGACAAACGCGGTGCATTGGATGCATTGCGCGATGTGAAGAAGCAGTATAAACGCAATCATCAATTGTGGGAAGTGGATGATGATGATATTCCTGTATTTGGTACCATCGCTTCGCAGTTCAACGATCCGGGCATGAACCGTTTATATAAATCGGTGATGGATAAAATTTCGGAGAAGACTGGCGCTGACCTGAAACCGCATCTCGATATCACTAAGGAGATGAGTGAGAAAATTTATATCATTCCTCCTGCACGCACACGTTACCTGAGTGAGATTTCTGAAAACAACCGTAAATACGATCAATGGGTGATGCAGCAAAGTGAGGTGGCACAGAAACTTTTTGCTTTAAATATTTCCAGGAAAATTTTTGAGGGTGATGCAGAGAATGCCACTGAAAAAACAACAGCGATTGCGCATTTGAATGCCCATTATTCCAATCTTGAATTATTGCTGGATGGGCCTAACAGGAAGTTACTTGCACAATGGAATGAAAAATGCAAAAACTACCGCGATGAATTTTATAGCTATAAAGTTCGCGGCAAGGATATAAAAGTGAAGACACATACGGAATCACTTTCTCATACGCAAATCTCCAAAGTGGCTACTCCGCAATTTGAAGCATGGGGAGAAATTCTGAAATGGGCGCTGAAAGAAAATTTTCCTGGAGAATTTCCGTATACCGCAGGCATCTACCCTTTCAAAAGGGAAGGCGAAGACCCCACACGTATGTTTGCAGGTGAAGGTGGGCCCGAGCGTACCAACAAACGCTTTCACTATGTTTCATTGGGCCTTCCCGCCAAGAGGCTATCTACTGCATTTGATTCGGTAACACTCTACGGCCAGGATCCTGAATACCGTCCGGATATTTATGGAAAGATCGGCAATAGCGGTGTTTCCATTTGTTGTTTGGATGACGCGAAGAAACTCTACAGCGGATTTAATCTCGCTGACCCGAAGACTTCTGTTTCGATGACCATCAACGGACCTGCAGCCATCATCACCGGATTTTTTATGAATGCGGCTATTGATCAGCAATGTGAGTTGTACATCAAAGAGCATGGACTCACAGAAGCGGTGAATGAAAAAATCGAAGAGTTCTACAAAAGAAAAGCAACGAAACGGCCAGCTTATCAGGGTGGTTTACCGGAAGGAAATGACGGATTGGGATTGATGTTACTCGGTGTTACGGGCGACCAGGTATTAGATGCTGATGTCTATAAAAAAATAAAGGAAAATACTTTGCACCAGGTTCGCGGAACGGTGCAAGCTGATATTCTGAAAGAAGACCAGGCGCAAAATACCTGCATCTTCTCTACAGAGTTTTCATTGCGGTTGATGGGTGATGTACAGGATTATTTCATCAAGTATAAAGTGCGCAATTTCTACAGTGTTTCCATTTCAGGTTATCACATTGCAGAGGCCGGTGCAAACCCGATTACACAACTGGCATTCACACTGGCGAATGGATTCACCTATGTGGAATATTATTTAAGCCGTGGCATGAACATCGACGACTTTGCACCGAACCTTTCTTTCTTTTTTTCAAATGGAATTGATCCGGAATATGCAGTAATCGGAAGAGTGGCCAGAAGGATCTGGGCTAAAGCGATGAAACTAAAGTATGGTGCCAATGAACGTTCACAGATGCTGAAGTACCACATTCAAACCAGTGGCCGTTCATTGCATGCACAGGAAATTGATTTCAATGATATACGAACTACGCTGCAGGCATTATATGCGATTTATGACAACTGCAATTCGCTCCATACCAATGCGTATGACGAGGCAATCACCACACCAACGGAAGGAAGTGTGCGTCGTGCAATGGCGATTCAGTTGATCATCAACCGTGAATTGGGATTGGCGAAAAATGAAAACCCGATGCAGGGCTCCTTCATTACAGAAGAATTAACAGACTTAGTAGAAGAAGCCGTGTTGACTGAATTCGACCGGATCACTGAACGTGGTGGAGTGCTTGGAGCAATGGAAACAATGTACCAGCGCGGAAAAATTCAGGAAGAGAGCATGTACTATGAAACGCTGAAGCACAATGGTGAATATCCGATTATCGGTGTCAATACATTTTTGAGTTCGAAAGGATCACCCACGATTATTCCTTCAGAAGTAATTCGTGCAACAACGGAAGAAAAGGAATACCAGATCAACATGCTGAAGGAATTAAATACTACCCGTGAGGATATCGCCCCACAACTTTTATCCAAGCTACAAGCTATTGCCATTCAGAATAAAAACATGTTCGACTCATTGATGGAGGCAACGAAGTCTTGTTCGCTGGGTCAGATTACGAATGCATTGTTTGAGGTGGGTGGGCAGTATCGAAGAAATATGTAAAAGCTAATGTCACAACTAATCATTATAGCAGGTCCAAATGGAGCAGGAAAAACAACTGCCTCAATGACCATTCTCCCTGAGATTCTGAACTGTCGTGAATTTGTGAATGCCGATGAAATTGCAAAAGGTCTTTCTCCATTTCAACCAGAGACCGTTTCTTTTCAAACTGGCAGAATAATGCTCAACAGGATTTATCATTTGATTTCCGTTGGAGACACATTCGCTTTTGAAACAACGCTTTCAACCTTATCCTATCAACCCCTGATCACGTTGCAAAAAATCATGGCTATTCAATTCATCTTTTGTTCTTCTATTTGAATTCAATTGATTTAGCAAGAGAAAGAGTAGCAAGAAGAGTATTTGAAGGAGGACATAACATACCTCAGGAAGTCATAGCACGCAGAT
>JBDSEW010000234.1:0-4539 GCA_039919825.1 Chitinophagales bacterium
GACCAGGATTTTGATTCGCAGTATGCAGCAGATCAGAAACGCGGAAAGATATTTTCCGCATTTTCCATCCTTACCATACTCATCACCTGTCTTGGTCTTCTGGGTTTGATTGCCTTCACCACCCAGCAACGTCAAAAGGAAATTGGCATCCGCAAAGTAATGGGCGCCGGGCTTTTACAAATTGTTCCGTTGATCGTAAAAAATTTCGTGGTGCTTGTCGGGCTCTCCTGTTTCATCGCCTTTCCTGTGGCATGGTATTTTATGAGTAACTGGCTGAAGGTTTTTCCATACAACACCGGTCTTTCAGCCGAACCATTCCTGCTTTCAGCGATCATCATCTTATTGATTACACTGCTTGCTGTAACATTTCATACTATGAAAGCGGCAATGGCAAACCCGGTAAAAAGTTTGAGAACGGAATGATGCATTTAGGCGTAAGCCTCTCCTTGTGCCTTGCTTTTTTCACCGTCCACTTTTAATCTCAATGCTTAACACAACCCGGATAGTTAAGCGGTATAAATAAAAGGGAATAACTAATTAATTGAAAGCTTTTACGAAAACAAAATATGGCGGAACGAACATACTTCATTTGGAAGAGGTGGAAAAGCCACCTTTCTACTAGAGCCTGTCTTCAGCCCGCTGTGTCCCGCCCTCACACACAAAACTTTCTGGCGGAGACACGGCGGTGGTAAAGATTGTTAAATAATCAGCCGAACGCCGCCCAGTTCTGATATTCTGTAGGGAAACTTATCGCCGGGTGAGCCGATGAACATAAAATTCTTCGGAATTTTCCATTCCTGTGAAAGCTGATCAATCAGTTCGGGACCAAATTTTCCGATCCTGGTAACAAATTCGATGTTTACATCCGGATAAAGACGGTCGAGTACTTCCAGGTCTTTCATAAATTGCTCTTCTATTTTATGACCCTCCTTTAATATTGCTACGATCTTCAGTTTACTGGTGTATTCGTTTTCCTCTACATATATCATCACCTTATTGAGCACTGCTACATTATCCCCCTTGGTAAAAAAAACAAACTCCTGCTCATGAATTCTTTTTATAATTTTCGTAATCTTAAGATGACTTAAAAGTGCAATCTTCCGGAAATTTTCCATGATAGATTTCACAAACATCAAAATAAGATTCAGAATGGTGATTCGGTTGAGCAAGGCATAAACAATCAATAATGAAAGAATAAAATACTGGAGAAAAACAACAAGGTATTCAGGATGTAACCTGATATTTCCGTAGAGTGCAATTACGACGCCCGACAACCCCAGAAATACAGACAAACCACCGGCATATTCAGGACGGGGTAGCCGGCTGCGTTTCGCCTTCAGCAATAAGTTTCCAATTGCGAATAATGCCATCACTGATAAGAATGAAATGGTGTACACGCCGGCGAGTTGTTCCAGTTCTCCACGAGTAATGATCAGCACTGAAAAACAAAGCAGGAAAAAAATAATGAGCACCCGGTAACTGCTTTTGAATCGGTTCTCTTTTAGCAGTAATTGTGGGAATACCCTGTCCAGTGTCATACGCTTAATTAAGCCGCTTACTCCGACGAATGAGGTAAGCACCGCCCCGCTTAACACCAGCACTGCATCAATTGAAATAAGAATGGTAAGCCAGGAGCCTCTTTCTATGCCTCCGAGGTATGAAAGCAATGTTGATTCATGATCCTTCACCAGGTAAAGCGGAATAATTGCAATGGCGAAAATGGTAAGCAGCGGATTGAAAATGCTTACCACCACCCACATATTGCGCAGTGTTTTTCTGAATACTCCGGGTTTTTGTTCTTCCACAAAATTAGCGGAGCTTTCAAATCCGGAAATGCCAAGCATCGCTGCGCTGAATCCAAAAAACAGTGCACTGGAGAAGCTGCCATTCAGCGGCAATGAAAAATTATTTGATAATGTCTGAAACCCATGTGTGTAAAGATAGATACCACTAAAGACAAGAAGAAGTGATAGGGTGGTAAGATGAATGATGAAAATGACCACTGCTACCCGCGCTGATTCCGAAATTCCAAGTATCGTGATGATCAGAAAGAGCATCAGCAATAGTACGGTACCCACTATAAGAGGCACTCCTGGAATTAAACTTTGTAAATAACTGATGGCTACGCTGGCTGAAATTACAGCAGTAGCCATGTAAGAAAGTACGGTGAGGCAGGCGGCAAAAGAAGCGTTGCTCTTGCTAGTGGTATTCAGCAATACATTATAAGTGCCTCCATTCAAAGGCAGAGCTCCCACTGCTTCGCCATATATTTTACGAAAGAAATAAAGAACGGCCGAAACGATTAACAATGCCAGCCACGCCCACTGGCCGGCATAAACGATGGACAGCGCAGATACATATAAGCAGGATGAGGAAATGTCGTTGCCACAGATTGCGGTTGCCTCCAGTTCACTTAACTTTTTCTGTTTTTTCATTGACAGGAACTGTTGACTGTATGTGAACATCCCGCAGTGGAAATGGGATCATGATTTTTTCCCCACTTAAAAGTATTACTTATCATGAATCGCAGCAAACTGCATATATTTTTAATCATAAAAAAATTTACTCCGGAACAAAGATGGAAATCAAGCGTGATGTCGCCAAAGATTACCGGTTTCATATTTGGCTTCATTATCTTCGCATCGTACTACACTTCTTGTTCTGAACTGAGCGATACGCCGGCATTGAAGCTACAGAAAATATTAACGTATCCAATTTTGGTACAGCCGGTGCGGGAATGCAGACAAGGTTTGGGCGGAGCATCGCTTACCTGAATAACCTGCGCATCCATTTCTCTCTTGGCTCATTAATCTGCTGTGTGAATTGAATGATTTGCGAGGAAGTGAATTTTTTAAAAATCGTGGAAGATAACCTCTCGCGGGTTAGTTGCCCTTTACGTACGATCATAGGTAAGCAACCAGGCATCAGACGGCAGCCATTTTTTAAACGTTCTCAATTTTCAACCACCCCTGTACTAAGTCAACACAAAATGCTTCTGATTTACCGGTAAGGTGGAAATAGGTGAATGCGAATGACATCAGTGCTAATCTTGCCAACAAAAAGAAAGTTGTTGACGCATGTTTTGTCTTACACAACGTTGCATATTTGAAGTAAAAATAGCTCGCCAGTTGGGGCTTGCCTGCAAACAGGAGCCATTAAGTTAGCAGCGTATCAATTCCCCTGTGTCCCGCCTTACTTTCAGTCAAAGCTGCGCGGGGAGGCACAGGGACGGTGAAAATAATTTTTCAGCAGGTTAAAGGACACCAGTCTTCCTTGCCTCAAAGCTCTTCGAAGACTGGCTCCAGTTGGGGCAATGAATGGATTCTTATCAAATCGACGGATTGCAAATCCATCAGCTCAGCAGAACCGGATTATAAATCCGGTCCAACAGGAGGCGGTGGAAATTATCTTCTATATTTTTCACCGGCTGAGCGCTGATTTTCCATCTCCACAAAAAATCACTAACTACGCATTTGAGAACCATGGCTAAAACTCAAAACAGGATTCACCACGCTCGTTTCTTTCTACATGACTTCTGAAATCATAGCACCCGTCGGAGGCCTCGCCACACACGTCAAGAATATCATATTCTTCGAAAATGAGGACTGTGACATTCATACTGTACTTCCTTTTTTTGCAGACGGCTACCCGGGAATCATGTTCCAGGTGACGATGAATGGATTATATGTTTATCCCCAGGAAAAAAAGATGGCGGAACTTTTCCTGTACGGACAAACCATTCACCCAATCGAACTGGCTATTGATGGTAGTTTCCATCTCATTGCCTTTCAACTTTATCCATTTGCGGTGAAAAATCTTTTTGGCCTCGATCCCAAAATTTTGAATGACGATTGTTTTGACCTGGGCACCTTAAAAGAATTAAAAGTAGATGCGCTGCTGGATCAAATGAAAAAAAGTAACACGCTGCATGATCAATCGGAAATACTTTCTTCTTTTTTAATAACCCTCATTCAAAGCAATTCCATCCGTGAAGATGAGCAGGTAAAGCAGTCCATCACCATGATATTCCAAAGTCACGGACGTATTACGATACGTGAGCTCCGCAGCAAATTACACATCACCGAACGCACTTTTGAGCGACGCTTCATTGCGCAGGTAGGTGTTTCACCAAAGCAATTTGCGAAGATCATTCAATTTCAAAAATCATTGAACCAGCTTACGGAAGAAGATTATTCGCAGCTGACTGACGTGGTCTTCGACAATGGTTTTTCGGATCAGTCTCATTTCATCCGTACGTTTAAAAAATACACCGGTAAAACACCGGTGGAGTTCCTTCAAAATAAATACTGAACCGTTTCACTTTGACGGTTTTGTTCTATTGTACCATGTCACCTGAACGTAGATTTGATTTACAAAAAAACTAAAGCAAATGAAAATCATCATCTTCGGTTCCACAGGAACCATCGGTCAGCAACTGGTAAAGCAAGCACTCGAATGCGGACATCATGTTACAGCATTTACACGTAACCCTGCGAAGTTTGCACACTTAACTCATCCCCACCTGACTCCTTACCAGGG
>JBDSEW010000249.1:0-4569 GCA_039919825.1 Chitinophagales bacterium
AAAATTAAGCTCTTATAGAGTGCTGAATAAGCTTAATCCTTCCTCCTTTTTGCTGGTAATGTTTTTGTATCTCCTGCAAAACAATTGACAGGCTGACTATCCAATAAGAAATAATAACGGTTTCAACAGTAACGTGAAAAATAAAATAGCATTCCATATTGGTTGCTCAGGATTTTACAACTCCCACTGGCGCGGTATTTTTTATCCTGAAAAACTCCCGCAGAAAGATTGGTTCGACTTCTATTCCAAACAGTTTAATTCCGTTGAGATTAACGCTACCTTTTATAAATTCCCCACCGCTGAAAGTTTAGGCAAGTGGAGTAAGAAGAGTCCGGATAATTTTTTGTTTTCTGTAAAAGCACCGAGAATCATTACCCATTTTAAAAAGTTTATTGATTGCAAAGAACAGCTCAGCGATTTTTACGCAGCATGCGGAAATGGATTGGGAGATAAGTTATCGTGTACTTTATTCCAACTTCCACCAGGCATTCATTTTGAGCAGGACACTTTATTGCGAATTATCGGAAGCTTAGACACAAAGTTTAAGAACGTAATAGAATTCCGACACAAAAGCTGGTGGAGACAAAGTGTATATGACCTTCTTTCAAAAAGCAACATTACTTTTTGCAGCACCAGTCATCCCTCATTACCATCCACTGTAATAAAAAATTCTGCAACAGGTTATATCAGGCTACATGGAAAAGAAAAAATGTTTTATTCCAGCTATAGCGATGGATCTTTACATCTCTTATACCAGGCGGTTTCCAGGAAAAAATTTAAGGACGTTTATATTTATTTCAACAACACAGCCGGCATTGCCGGAGTGATGAACGCAAAGCAATTACAAGAAATAGTTGTAGGGCCGGGAGCCTGATTCGCTCGTTGTCTTTACTTCGAAATCACAATCCGTGCAGTACCCGTGAGTAATTTTAATTGCAGGAAGTATATTCCATTTGGTTGTGATGAAAGGTTAATTTGCAGTTGTCCGGACTTCGGAAATGCAATTTCATCCTCACTATAAACCACACGACCTAACGCATCAGCTACAGAAATACTTGCTTTTGACGTTGTCATTTTTTTTAAATCAACAGTAACAATTCCTGCAGAAGGATTGGGAGAAATGGAAATAACATCATTTACCGGCACATTCGGAATATGGGTAATGAACACATCGAAATCAATAGAGGAAATGCAGCCTTGCTCTGACGCAGTGAGCACTGTATAAAGTCCACTTTGTAAAACCGTGTAGGATTGATCAGTGGCTCCCGCTATGTTTACTGTATTCAACTGCCACTGATAAGAAAATGCCGGAGTGGAAGTGAGCACAAAACCGTTCTGCGTAATTTCAGGAAGCAATGGCGTTGGGTAAACGGTGATATAATCATCGATAGTGAGGGTATCATTACCGGTTGCGTTCGTAGTGATGAGTGTTACATCAAATGATCCGGGTTCATAGTAGCATACATCTCCCGGATTTTGCTGGGTAGAAAAGTCCGGTATTCCTCCTTGAAAAAACCATTGCCAGGCTACCGGATCATTGGTTGATGAATCGGAATAGCTGATACAGAATTTCTGACACATGGTATTTTGAGAAGCTGAAAATGAAATGCTGGTTGTAGGAGGAACCTGCGATGTGGTATCACAAAATTTGATGCACCAATAATCGAAACTGAACGACTGATCCGTTTTTTCCTGGTCTGTAAATCCATCACCATCATTGGCAAAAAGATAACAACCATCTGAAAGCTGAACGCCAAACCCGGTTTCTGTATGTGTGTAACCGGTAAGTACTGTCTTGTCCCAGATTTTATTACCATTGGTATCGACCAAGACAATCCATGTATTTTCCGGGCCATTGTTCGGAATTGATTTCCAATAGTTTACTTCTGAATAAGAGGTACCGGCAATCATGTAGTCTCCTGCTGCAGTCACCAGCACATTTCCGAAATCATCTTCATGTCCTGTGCCACCAATCGAACGGTCCCATTCAACATTCATCAGGTCATCTGTTTTCACCATCCACCAATCTATAGCACCCTGCGTGGATTCCGTTTTATCGCCTCCGGCATCTGCCCAATTCGTAGTGGCCATCAGGTATTTATTACCAGGTGCCTGTACGATATCCATTCCGATATCATTGTCGAGGCTACCGATGATTTTATCCCAAAGGTAATTTCCAGAGGAGTCTGTTTTTACAAACCACATGTCTGACATTCCATTCACATAATTATCCTGTGATTTCAAACCACTTGCATTTGAAAGTGAAACTCCCGCCAGCAAAAATCCTCCATCTTCTGACACGAATACAGCATACACCGATTCATCTTCACTTCCTCCATATCTTTTATCCCAGAGTTTATTTCCTGCATCATCTGTGCGGAGTATCCAAAAATCTCCGGCACCATAAGATTCCTCACTGACATCATTACCCAGATCTGAATTCGTATAGCCGCCTATAAGATACCCACCATCCTGTAGTTGGATTGCTGAAGTACCAGCACAGCTGTTGTTTCCACCATATCTGCGATCCCATTCAATTAACCCTGCTGCATTCAATTTTACCAACCATACATCGAAAATACCAATGGGCGATTGTGTAATATTTCCATTAGCCGGTGAACGGGTACTTCCAACCACTAAAAAACCACTATCTGCTGTATTAATGACCGCATAGAAAAAGTCATCGTTAGTTCCACCCAGGGTTCTGTCCCATTGCTTTGTTCCATTGGCATCACATTTTATCAGCCAGTTATCATAGCTGGGAAACATTGCCGGATCCCAGTTGTCTTCCGACTTTTCAAACAGTGCATTGGATTGTGAAATTCCGGCAGCTAAAAACCCTCCATCCGGTGTTGCCAGCAACTGGCTGATAAAATCACCTTCATAGCCACCATAGCTGAAATCCCACTGCTTAACAAGCGGATTTGACTGGGCAAATGAAAATTTAAAAATTGCCATTAATAAAATAAAAGGTAGTAGTGCTTTCATATAGGGTTGAATTGCAGTGTAATTATTTCAAGTCATTTCAAAGATCTGAATATTCCATTTATGGTATGTTAAAGCATTGCAAAATGGATACAAACAGAATGCTAAAGGTACAGTTATGATGGTTTAGACAATTCACCTCAATACTACTTCTATATAGAAGTGAGCCCAAACAAAAAAGACTGAACAGGTGAAAAATGATGCTGAGAAGGATTATTTTAAGCTTCCTGGTGAATAAAATCCCCGCTCCTCCTCAGAAGCTTTGACTTCCGAAAATAATCAGGGTTGGTTTACCAATATTTTTTCAGGAATTCTTTTGTCCCTTTTTACAACATTTCTCATTGAAGTTTTACCTACAGCGATATCCATCATTTTCATAAAACGCTTAAATACATTTTCCTGCACGTAAGGGATGTTATACTTTTCGCAAAGTTCTTTCACCTTTGGCTGGTATTGCCGGTATTTTAATAAAGGAATGTCAGGAAATAAATGGTGTTCGATCTGGTAGTTCAGCCAGCCATGCAGGAAATCAATACGATCGTTTCCGCAGGGATAATTCGCAGTGCCTATTACCTGGCGCACATAAAATTCTTCCGCGGTATTCACACCACTATCGAAACGGTACAAATCGTTACCTGCATGGTTGGGAACAATGATGAGGAAAGTATAAATATTGGTGATCAATTCTGCCAGCAATGAATTGATAAGGACAAAAAGGAAAGCGGAATATCCCAATGGAAGAAAAAGTAAAGGAATGAACAGGAAGCGAATGCCTGCATAAGGCAGTAAACACTTGAACCAAAATTCCAGTGCGTCTTTTGAAAAAGGCAGCAATAATTCCAGTCCCGGATAATTTTTATTCGCACCTGCTGACAAGCTCTTTTCTCCCTTCCTTCTTTTTCCCGACTGCTGATACATCCAGAAAGTATTGGGTGCATAATAGCTGAATTTCCAGGTGCACATAAAGAAAATAACTGCGAGATATTTAAGAAACACCGGCATGCGTGCATTGCGGATCAGCTCAACATTTCGTTCTACCAGATCAGGATCTGCAGGTTCACCGGTATGATAGTGATGCAACACATTGTGTTCGTAGTTCCATGCTGCCGGATGCATCCAGTCGAACCAATCTATGTAACGGCGCCAGCCCATTGCAAAATATTTGCTTTTATAATGGTTATTGCCTGGAATCCTATCGTATCCTTTGTGGCCCACATGGTGCATCATTATCGCCCAACGAACCATGCTACCCTGGCTGATCAGAAAAGGTGACACTGGATTAGGAAAGAGCCAGGCAGTTGCATAGCCAAGTATTGAACAACCTCTGCCCCACCATTCTATTTTTTTGAGGTGGTGCAAGTCTTTTTCACTGATTTCAGCATCAATTTCTGAACGCAGCTTTTTTAATTCGTGCGCAAAGCCGGGTTTATATTTTTCAGAATGGGCGTGCATCAATGAAAAATAATTACGAAGTGTTTTTGGTAAGGACGGCATGACATCTTACAATGACATCCTTGTAAACTGCTGAAAATCATTATGCAATTTTGCATAGTGAATCCCTGCTGCACTTCTTACAAGGCACAG
>JBDSEW010000336.1:0-3946 GCA_039919825.1 Chitinophagales bacterium
AATGCCCATAAAAATAAATTCCATCGCTGGTATTCATTTTGAAAGTTGCGCCGGCATCAGCAATTATGCCGACTTCACAGGTAAGGGTATCAAGGTAGTAAGCATCTCCGGAACTTACGGTTACAAAGAAATTTACTTCCGGTCCTGAAGAATCAATCCTGACTTCATATGCCTGCAGTGCCCCCGCTGTTTGCCAAACCTCAGCATAATCATTTATCCCAAAAGTATATTGGCCTGAAGCCAGTTGAAGCAAGGGTTCAAATTGATATCTTAGAATGCAGCGTGACGTATTATATTCCTTATACACCGTATCGCTCAATCCTACGGTAAAATCTTTTTGCCAGCGGTGAAAGCAAATGCATATTGAATCATAAGTTTGGGTAACGTTAACAAAGGAATCCTTGTAAAAGGCTCCTGTAGCAGGTTCCATAAAATCCCACCAGTCCTTGATCCTGCTCCATGTCTGCACATCACCTGGTGTGTATTGAGAAAAATAATCTTCAAAAGAAGGGAATGAAAATCCGTAAACCTGCCCGTCAATTTCCACTCTTTGCAGGAGCAGTTTTGTAATACCTCCCGGGCTGTAATCATTACCAATAAGGTATCGGAATGGAACAAACTCCGTAAGACCAAATGACCTTGAGAGTTTATACTGATAAGCGGAAAACTCAGGAATTACCTGTCCGTCATTGTATGCTGTAATTGAAAATATTTTAATGCTGTCTGTTGTGCCAAGTACCTCTTCTTCCCCAACAAAGGTGCATTGAATAATCGTGCTGTCAACCAGAATTACTGGTGTGCTCGACTTGACTTTCCAGGATTGGTTCAGAGTTGCAAGATGAAAAAAACTGACTGTTGTTTCGCCGATGTTGATTTCATAATGGTCTTCCGCCAATAGTATCGAATCCATATAAAAAGGGTCACGATACAGGTTGAAATCATAGTTACTTTCAAAATGGGAATAACAATATGGATCACTTTCATCGAAAGGCTTTTGATTGAAGAAAATAATTGAATCAGTGCCTGCCGTTAGAAATGAATCTGCGCGATACGCATACACATAATGAGCATCATTTTTTTCTGTGCTGATATAAACATTTCTTTGATAAGCAGGGAAGATGTTCCAGTTTTGAGCAACAGCTTGTGTTGTAAAAATTAAAAGCAGTGCCGGAAGGATAAATCGAAAATTCATAAAATTTTTTTGTTAAATATAAAGTTTTACATGAATTTATGAGGTATTGGTTTTTTTAACAGCCATAAATTATTGAGTGAGGAAGAAATATAGCAATCCGTCGCAGATCCAACATTCATTGTAGCAGGTAAACCGGGAGAGGGCACGTGATGTAATGAATCAATAAAGCTTCCCTTATAACGTGACGATGAGGCCGGCGCGATTGAATTCGTTATGCAAATCAAGAGTAATCCGATGATTTTAACGGGTAGGAGTGCCACTTTCATACTATTGCAGATACTCTTCTGAATCTCATCAAAGATAATGCGATTGAGTGATTTCAATACGGGAAATCCAACCAACCTCAATTGGTCTTCTTGTAATTGTAAATCGCTGCTGAATTAAGCACAATGGCGAAAACGGTCAGGTAATACAATTCCATCTTTACCTGCGAAAGCCCGCTTCCCTTAAGTACGATCAGCCTCACGACTTTGATAAAGTGTGTGACCGGTGTAAGGTTTGACACCTGCCGGGCCCAATCGGGCATGCTGTCGATACTGGTGAAGAACCCACTCATCAGCATAAAAATCATCATGAAGAAAAACGCAACGAACATGGCTTGCAGCTGAGTGTTGCTGACCGTGGAGATCAGCAGGCCAAATCCCAGTAGCGCAATCAGGTAAACAGCCGCGAAGAGGTAGAGTACAGTAATGCTTCCTTTCGGAAAAATACCGTAGACAACATACATGACTATCAGCCCTACCGTGAAAACAATGATACCCACAAGCCAGAATGGGATCAGCTTGCCGAGAATAAATTGCCATTTTTTCATGGGCGTAACATTGATCTGCTCAATCGTGCCAATCTCTTTCTCTCTCACAATGTTAAGTGCTGTGATAAATCCACCGATCAACGTCAGGAGTAATACCAAAATGCCTGGCACCATATAGTATTTGTATTCTCTGCGGGGATTGAACCAATCTGAATAGGTTATATCGATAATGGCCGTTGGTGTCGCAATGCTATTGTTAGATGGAGAAGCTTCTGCATTCATATTTAAGGAACGGTTGAAGTCCGCGATAACCGCAGTAAGATATCCTCCACCAATGGATGCTTTTGTTCCGTTAATGGCATCTACCGCTAAATTCACTTTCTGACTGCCTTCGCGTATCAGGTTGCGTTCAAATCCGGCAGGAATCTGCAATACAATATCGGCCTTACTATCTTCAATCATTTTCAATGCTTCAGTGTAGGACCTCGAATTACCAACAATCTGAAAGTAACCCGAAGATGCGATTTTGTTGACCAGCTTTTGGGAATAGGTGCTGTGGTCGTCATCAACAAAAGCAACGTTGATATTTTTTACTTCAAAGTTGGCCGCCAGCGGCAGGATGATCAACTGCACAATGGGTAAAGCAAACATCATGGCAATAATCGTCTTATCCCGGAAGATCTGCCGGAACTCTTTCTGTAAAATAAAGCCCAGTACTTTCATTTTAGTTGAAAATTGAAAATTGATAATTTTCTAGCCTCATGGTTCTCTATTTTTTGGTAAACACTTCAATCTGATGGTAATCATTTTAGTTGAAAATTGAAAATTGATAATTTTCAAGCCTCATGGTTATGACATTCTCAACTCCATTTTCCATTTTCCATTCTCCATTCTCCATTCTCAACTTTCCATTTTCAACTTTCCACTTCTCAAGATGACAACCTGATTTTAAAATTTTTCAGAGCAACTGCTAAAAGAAACAAAGCCATACCCAGCAGAATTAGCGTCTCCTTCCACACATAACTGAAGCCCAGTCCTTTTAACATAACGGCCTTAATGATGATATAATAATACCGCGAAGGAAGAATGTGTGATATGGCTTGAAATATCCACGGCATATTTTCCAATGGAAACATGAACCCCGTCAGTATCATCGTAGGCAACATCATGCCCATCATCGACATGAGCATGGCCGTCTGCTGTGAGTTGGTTTGGTTCGAGATGAGCAGGCCCAGCGACAAACAGGTAATGATGAAGAGAATGCTTTCAGTGAAAATGAGTACCAGGCTGCCCTTGATCTGCACCTCGAGCAGGTATACCGAAAGAAGCAAAATGATGATAAAGTTTACAATGGAAAGAACCAGGTAGGGTACCGCTTTGGCAATAAGTACCATGATTGGTTTAAAAGGAGATACTAAAAGTATTTCCATTGTTCCCAGTTCCTTTTCTCTTACAATTGATACAGAAGTGAGGGCCGTACAAACGATCATGAAGATGAGGGCGATGACACCGGGAATAAAATTGAGTGAGCCGTTTTGCTCTTCATTGTACAATTGCCTGATCTCAGGAATGATCTGGTACGGTAAGTGCGCGGCAGGATTTAACTGTTGCTGATAATTGGTAAGAATGGCTGATAGATAATTGACAACAATCGTAGCCGTGTTGGGATCTGAACCATCTGTAATGATCTGGACCTGCGCTCTTCCGGAATGCCCGAGTTCGTTTCCAAAATTGGCTGGAAAAACTAAAGCACATTTGATGCTGCCCTCTTTAAACTTTTCCTCTATTTCTGTATAATTCAGAAGCGGATCATTAACCAAAAAATACGAACTGGTTTTGATCCTGTCTACGATTTGTTCTGAGGTTGGATCCTTTGCATTATCCAGTACAGCGATACCTATATTTTTTACTTCGCTGCTTAAAGCAAAGCCGAACAAAACAATCTGTACCACCGGCAACCCGAAAAGAATGAGCAGCGTTCTCTTATCACGGAAGACGTGGTA
>JBDSEW010000361.1:0-3383 GCA_039919825.1 Chitinophagales bacterium
CTGCGGAATCAGTGCCATCCGATTTTCAATCACTCAATGGAATGAAGCTGGTGCAGACATGGGGCAGCTTGAGTTCTTTGAATATCCAAAGCTATATTTTAAAGAATCTGAGGATTAATAGTTAGGTTGTAAAGAACCCGGATCTCATCGCTATTACTCAATACTCAGCACCTGATTTCAATTGGAATGAATAAAAACACCTTAATGAATTTTCTTGTAAAGATACTGGTGAGTGGCTTAGCGGTTTTAATAACCGCATATTTACTTCCCGGCGTCACAGTTAATGGAATGCTGGGCGCAGTGATTGTTGCTGCCGTGCTGGCTGTACTCGACGCAATTGTGAAGCCGCTCATGATCATACTCACTTTGCCCGTAACCGTGATAACGCTGGGATTATTTCTGTTGGTAATAAATGCCTGTGTCATATTGCTGGCCAGTAAAATTGTTCCCGGGTTTACAGTTGATGGCTTTTGGTGGGCGCTCCTTTTCTCTATTATCCTCTCTATCGTCAACGGTGTGCTGGAAGGAATTGCGAAGAAAAATAAATAGGCACTGATTATCAGGCCATCACTTGTGCTGTACCATTTTTATGGTTCCTTTTTAACCGGATGGAATATATTTGTAACCCGCGATGGAAAATTTCATTGTATCAGCCCGAAAGTATCGCCCCGCACGATTTGAAAATGTGATTGGTCAGCCACAGGTTACCAACACATTAAAGAATGCCATACGTACCAACCAGCTTGCCCAGGCTTTCCTGTTTTGCGGTCCACGGGGTGTTGGTAAAACAACTTGCGCCCGTATCCTTGCCAAAGCGGTGAACTGTGAAAATATCACCGAAGACTTTGAACCCTGCAACGAATGCCCTGCCTGCGAAGCATTCAATAACAATGCTTCCTTCAATATTCATGAACTGGATGCTGCTTCCAACAATTCGGTGGAAGACATCCGCGCATTAATTGAACAAGTTCGTTTTGCACCGCAGGCCGGAAAGAAAAAAATCTACATCATCGACGAGGTGCACATGCTTTCACAACAGGCCTTTAATGCCTTTTTGAAAACGCTGGAAGAGCCACCTCCCTACGCAATTTTTATCCTGGCTACTACCGAAAAGCACAAGATCATTCCAACTATTTTGTCGCGGTGCCAAATCTTTGACTTCAGCCGTATCAAAACGGAGGACATGGTGAAACACCTCAAAGGTATTGCAGAGAAAGAAGGGATTGATGCTGAGGAAGATGCTTTGCACATTATTGCTCAGAAAGCAGATGGTGCTTTGCGCGATGCACTCTCCATGTTTGACAGGATCAGCATTTTTGCAAACCGGAAAATACTGTACAGTGCTGTTGTAGAGAATCTCAACATTCTCGATTATGATTACTTCTTCAAGCTCACAGATAATTTTCTTGCAGCAGATACTTCCTCTTCGCTGCTCACTTATAACCAGATCCTTCAGAAAGGCTTCGATGGCGAAAATTTCCTGGGTGGACTGTCGGATCACTTTCGGGACCTGTTGGTAGCGAAAGATGCCGCTACGCAGGTATTGATGGATTTTTCAGATAACATCCGGAGGCGTTATGTTCAGCAGGCAGCCTATTCACCGGCTTCATTTCTTATCTCTGCACTTTCCATTCTCAATGACGCCGAGGTTCAATATAAAGGCAGTAAGAATAAACGGTTGTGCGCCGAACTTGCACTCATCAGGCTTTGTCACCTTCAGCAAGCGATCGATCTCTCCAAAGAATTATCTTCAGGAGTAAAAAAAAAACTCCTGAAGGCAGATGAAACGCTTCCTGTTGCCGGCATAGAAGAAAATGCAGCGTTCACTGCTGACAAAAAGGAATCAACAACAGAATCCGTAATAGAAAAAAAGGCAGAGCTGAAGAAACCTGCTAAGGGACCATCTTCAGTGAGGATTACTTCATTGGATAGCCTCAAGAAAGAGCTTCTTGAAAAACCAAAGGAAGAAGCTACACAACCACTTAAACCAGAAGAGGTGGCAGTATTTGAAGAGATTGATAAATATGCATTTCAACAGGTGTGGAAGAGTTACCTGAAAATTATTGAGGGTGAAAAAAAACAGGTGATACTAAAGATCCTCGAAGCATTTCCACCTGAGATTGTTGGTAATAAAACAGTTTTGATCAGGGTAGGTACAGAATCTTATCTCAACACGCTCAACGGTGAAAGGGAAGAGATGTATTATTTCCTGAAAAAGGAACTTGACAAAAAAGCCATTGACCTCGTTATCCAGGTTGATAAGCAAAAGTCGAGAGCGGAAACATCGAGGAAGCCTTATACCACCGGTGAAAAATTCAATCACATGGTACAAAAGAATCCCAAGCTGCAGGATTTAAAAGACCGCTTAAAGCTGGAGCTCGACTATTAGCACAATGCACAACACAAGTAACACAACGCGGTGGAGCCTTCATCACAGACATTCTTCATCATCTACCGAATTGTGTTTTGTGATACGTGCCTCGTATAGTGTGCATTGTGCGGTGCTTTTTCCTATTTTTGACACTAAAATAAACTGTTACCATGGCTGATGTAGTACGCATGCCCAAGATGAGCGATACAATGACTGAAGGAGTAATTATTGCGTGGCACAAGAAGGTAGGAGATAAAATTAAATCCGGAGATCTGCTGGCGGAAATTGAAACAGATAAGGCCGTGATGGAATTTGAAAGTTTCCAGGAAGGGATCCTGCTATATATCGGACCGGAAAAAGGACAATCAGTGAAAGTGGATGATGTGATTGCAGTGTTGGGAAAAGAAGGAGAGGACTATAAAGCTTTGCTCCAGTCAGCAGATAATGGAACACCTCAGGCGAAAGCTGAAGTTCCTGCGAAGGAAGTATCGGCTGAAAAAGAAAGTGTAAAGGTTGAAAAGCCCGAAGAAGCTGTGGTGGAGGATACTGCTGCTGATAAAGAATCCGGAAGAATTAAAGCGTCACCTCTTGCAAAAAAAATAGCGAGTGAGTCAGGAGTTGCTATTTCAAAGATCAAAGGGTCGGGTGATGAGGGCCGGATCGTGAAGCGCGATGTAGAGAAATTTTTAACCGAATCACCTGCAGCAACTAAAAAGGCCACGGCTCCTGCTGCGCTGGGAGAAGAGTCATTCGAAGAAGTAGCTGTATCGCAAATGCGTAAAACCATTGCAAAACGGCTGGCGGAGAGCAAATTCAGTGCGCCTCATTTTTATCTGACGATGGAGATTAATATGGACCGGAGTGTGGACGCCCGCACAGCGCTGAACAAAGAGTTTCCTGATGGGAAAATTTCTTTCAATGATATCATCATCAAAGCGGCAGCGCTCGCACTGAAAAAAAATCCCAAGGTAAATTCAAGCTGGCTTACTGATAAGATCAGGTACAACCACCA
>JBDSEW010000384.1:0-8679 GCA_039919825.1 Chitinophagales bacterium
AGTTTTGACGCAGGTATTTTATCAGTGCAAATGAATGAAAACGCAACACAGGTATTTATTTCTTTAAATGATGCAAATTTTAACAATGACCCAAACTGGTACCATCACTTTGAATATGCTGCTGAGAAAGAACGCGGGCTGGATCACCAGGAAGATTTATTTTCTCCCGGCGTCTTCATCTTAACACTGCGTGAAGGTGAACAAATTGGAATTATTGTCTCTACTGAAATACCCGCTGAAAAAAATGCATTCGCTTTGTTCGATCAGGAAATGCAACGGCGGCACTCGCTGGTTGCGCCAGCAAAAGACGCAGTAGTAAAACAACTGTTGCTCGCTGCGGATCAGTTTATAGTGCAGCGTGATCACGATTTGAAAACTGTAATTGCCGGTTATCATTGGTTCACAGACTGGAGCCGGGATACCATGATAGCTCTTCCCGGGTTGTGCCTTGTGACGGGCCGCTTCAACGATGCAAAGAAAATATTGCTGGCCTTTGCTAAAAATGAAAGTAAAGGTATGTTACCCAACCGATTCCAGGATCGTGGGATGGCCCCGGAATATAATAATGCGGATGGTACACTTTGGTATTTTATAGCTATACATCAATACCTTTTAGCTGGCGGAGATAAAAAATTTGTGCTTCAGGAACTTCTTCCCGTGCTCACCAGCATAATAAATTGGCATTACAAAGGAACACGTTATCATATTCACGTGTCGGAAGATCATTTACTTTTTGCAGGAGAACCCGGAGTTCAGCTCACCTGGATGGATGCAAAAGTCGATGACTGGGTGCTAACGCCACGGATTGGCAAAGCAGTGGAGATCAATGCACTTTGGTACAATGCACTCAGGATTTATACGCAGTTGCTGAAATTGAAAGGGGAAAACAAAGAAGCCAAACGTTTTCGTAAAAAAGCGAAGCAAACCAAAAAACAATTTATCAAGGCATTCTGGAGCGATGAACTAAATTATTTGTACGACGTGGTGCGTGATGACCATAATGACCGTTCACTTCGTCCGAACCAATTGTTTGCGCTTGGACTTCCATTCCAATTGGTGAAAGGAAAGAAGGCAAAGCTGATATTGAAAGCAGTACAGGAGCATCTCGTTACTCCGCTTGGACTTAGAAGCCTTTCACCCGATGACACAGACTATTCAGGAATGTACGAAGGAAACATTGTGCAGCGTGACAGCGCCTATCATCAGGGAACGGTTTGGAGCTGGCTCACCGGAATTTATATTGATGCCCTTTTCAAAATTTATGGAAAGGGAGCAAGGACTGAAGCGTTAAATACCATTGACCAGCTCATTCAGCATTTGAATGAAGGAGGAATTGGTTCTGTTTCAGAAATTTTTGATGGTGATGCTCCGCATTTACCGCGTGGATGTATTGCACAGGCGTGGAGTGTATCTGAGCTGTTGCGGGTGATTGCTGAATATGATTTATTTTCTGCCAATCACAAATAATGAAAATGAAAACGGGATCTGTGATTGCTTTCAATTATGCTACTGCCTGATTAACTTTAACAGGCTAACTTCCCCTTCGCCGCTGATTAGTTGTATAAAGAAAATATTTCCAGTTATTTCTCCGGGTATTGAATAGTCCATCAGGTGATTTCCGGCATCCAGATTTACTGCTTCGATGTTTGCCAGTATTCTCCCATAAACATCGAGCAAATTGATTTGAAGAAAAGATACTTTTATCAGGCGAAATGAAATGGTCACCCCGCTGGTGAAGGGATTGGGAAATACAACAGGATCAGTCAAAACCATTTCGGCCGGTATACGCATTGCTGCAGTGGTAAATTTTTGCTTTTTGCTGTAACCAGTGTGTATGTTCCCGCAAACAGATTGTATTCTCCAATTATAGGTGAGGGAAGGATGCAATCCGTTAAGAATAAAGCTGGTCGCAAGAGGGTCTGAAACAGTTACGGTAGTAGCAGGCAGTGTTGCTCCGTTGTACCGTATTTTGTATTTGTCGGATTCTCCATTACCTACCCAATTGAACCTCGCAGAAGTTGCTGTTACCTCATCTGTTACCAGTTGCGTGGGGATACTACACAAACCTTCGTCAATAATCCCATTGCAGTTATCATCAATTCCATCAGCGATTTCCGGTTGTAGCGGGTTTATCGCAGCATTTGCATCATCACAATCCCCGCTGTTTATTACATATCCAACTGGTTGCAAACAACTACTGGTCACCTGTTCGGGGTTTCCAAAGCCATCCCCATCATTATCAGCAAACCAGGAACTGCTATTGCAACTTAATTTCACCACCCAGTAATCATAACCTCCTTTTGAATCTTCTGATTTATCACCCGACATACCGGAATTAGAGTAACCTGCGCAGATGAATCCTCCATCTGCAGTTACCCGGATATCTTCGAGCTGATCGTCTCCATTTCCTCCTACTGTTTTATCCCAAACAATAGTTCCTGCCGAATTTAATTTCACGATCCAGTAGTCATAATTGCCCCGATTCGCTTCTGATTTATCCGCAGAGATACCTGATCTTGAATAGCCTCCAAAAACATATCCTTCATCATTCATTTGATCAATTGCATATAAAATATCATCATTATTTCCTCCCATTGAATTCTGCCATTCAATCGAACCTGCTGCATTTAGTTTCACAACCCATACATCATGTTGTCCCTGTGAAGCTTCTGTTTTATCCCCCGAAATTCCAGAGAAGGAGGCACCTCCACAAATATATCCGCCATCAGCTGTTTGCTGAAGGGCACGGCATTTATCTTCCGCTGCCCCACCGATGGTTTTTTGCCATTCAATGCTTCCACCTGCTGAAAGTTTCACGATCCAATAATCATAATCTCCTTTTGATGCCTCGGTTTTATCTCCTGACAAACCCGATCTGGAATATCCACCAACAATATAACCTCCATCTATTGTGGGTGATACTGCCCGAAGCACATCTTCTTCATCACCGCCTATAGTGTTTTGCCATTCAATTTCTCCCACACTGTTCAGTTTAAAAACCCAGTAATCCAGCTCTCCCTGGCAACCTTCCGACTTATCATCAGAAATACCAGACTGCGAATAACCTCCGCAGATATATCCTCCATCGGCTGTTGGTTCCATCACGCGAAGTTTATCTTCATTATCACCTCCGATTGTGTTTTGCCATTCTATTGCTCCTGCGGCATTCAACTTTACAATCCAGATATCAAAAACACCATGTGTCGGTTCAGTTTTATCCGCCGAGATGTTGGAACTTGACCATCCACCAAGAATGTATCCTCCATCCGCTGTTGCACGTACACAATGTAAATCATCATTAATACTGCCGCCAATCGTATTTTGCCAAATAATTGATCCTGATGAATTCAGTTTCATTACCCAGTAATCCGAGGTTATCGCGGTTCCTTTGTTCGCCTCCAGTTTATCACCCGACATTCCTGAATTTGAGTAACCCGCGCAAACAAAGTTTCCGTTGGAAGTCTGAATAATAGATCGCAAATCTTCATTGGCATCTCCGCCAATGGTATGTTGCCACTGAACCGTTGGGGCCTGTGCTTGGACCACGCCCGTACTCCGGGAAGAAATAAAAATCAAAAGAAAAACAGCATATTTCATCACACAATGTTTTTTTATTTCCATAATTACATTTCAAATAGCTCTTATTGTTTTAAGAATTTCTCCGTCATTATCCTGTTTTCAAATATTGCCTGAATCACGTAAATCCCTCTTGCAAGAGCGGAAACATCGATTGCTGCTTCCGTCTCCCCATCATAAATAATCATAGTTTGTTCAAGAAATTTTTTCCCGGAAATATCATGAAATACTATCGTGACTGTTTGATCATTTACAGTTTCAAATTTGATATTCAAAATCGAAGTTGACGGATTGGGATAAACCTGGAAAAAAGAAGCTGGTTCAGCTACAAGAATCCGTAATGCCTCAGTAGTGAAAGTATCTGCGGGTGTCCAGTTAGAAACATAGCCATTTCCGCAATACGTGCGTAACCGGAATTCATAGCTGCTTTGCGGTTGGAGATTGATCAGTTTTTTGCTGGAGTTAGCGGTATTTTTCAGTTTCCATTTTTGCTTGCCAAGCTTCCGGTATTTCAAATCATAAGTGACTGCATTGTTAACAGGGTTCCAGTCAATCTTTGCTGAATTGTCTGTTATCTTTTTTACCGCGATACCATTGATTGAAGGTAAAGCACACGGATTCCAGATGTATTTATGCACCCTGTATCCTCTTTGCAGGCCATCGGTGAATTTGAACTCCCAAACAATATTATTATTCATGTCCACTTCTGTGTAATTTGGAATATCGGAGGAAGAGTTAATGGTTTTTCCCCATGAAATAAGGGAGTTTCCATTGGAAAGACGCTGCACACTTCCCGATCCCGTTCCAAAAACATTGGCTGGACCTACCATGGGATGTTCATAATGCCAAATGAGCGTAGCTACTTTGTTCACTTCATCCAATTTATATTCTTTGGCGCTCGACTCTTGTACCGGCAGACTGACACCGTTATTGAAAAGGGTAACATTTCCATTGGCAAGTCTTCTGATATCGTGCTGGTAATTAAAATTTTGAGGAATGTTATCATTGAGGAAAGTGAACTGATTATTTTCTCCTCCCATTCTCCATATAAATTCACCTGTTTCCAGGTTGATTTTTGTTATCTCCGACATATTTCTCGAAGACAACATTAAATTCCCATCTGTATCTCTTTCGAGGGCATTACCATGAATAGGATCAATAATCAAAGCCGTCAGATCCTCTGTATTGTTCGCATCGGTAATCAAAAAATGATCCCAGCTTCTCCATTCGAAAATTACCTGTTTGTCAATATCGAGTTCCTGGATGATCAATCCTTTCACGAGCGCATTTGTTTTTCCACCAGCCACTATCTGGCTCATATCAATAGTTTGTGGATTGTAGGCAATCACAAAAGTGTGTCCGTCCGGATACATTACAATCTCATGGCCATTGGTCTCCGACTCGTAACCATTGCCGCATTGCACGGTATCAATCGTTGTGAAGTTTGAATCTAAAACCATCCATCCATTGTATGGGTAATCGAAATAGGTGAGATAGCCATTGTAGTTGATCTTAAAATCATGACCATTCAATCCGCGGTCACATGCCCACACCAGCGAACCGTCGTTGTTAATGATCGTTGGAAAAGAATTGGTATCCTTTTTATCATCTGATTGATTGTTGTGAAAAATTTGTCCGGGAGCAGGATTGTTGTTAATAGTTACCTCGTAAGCCGGCAAAGAATCGATGCTGCATTCTTCTCGCAGCGCATTGCTTGCACTATTGTTTCCTTCGGGAAAGTCATCGTCAATACTCAGCGAATACCTGGACTTTTCTTCATTGGTCATTTCCTTCCTGATCATGAATGAAAAGGAAGTGCCTTCAATGTTTGTTCCGTTGGTTGTCCTCAGTCCGGACTTTAGATTCACCCGGACAGATTCTCCCCAGGAAAACATTTCAGTTGGTTTAACGAGGAGTGTTCTGCCTTCTGAAACTTTGACAGTCCATTCGTGCCGCCCACTTTCAGAACCATAAATTTCCACCAGGTCCTTTTGGTACACAGATGATTCATCCAGTTTGCCGCTAATGCGAAATATTAGCTGGGTCTCCCGATTATGGTATTTTGAATCGGGTAACGGACTCATGTAAATAAATTGTGCATTTAGTCTTACAGCACATACTGTAAGAATGACACAAAGCGTGAATAATCGTTGTAATGATGTTGACATCGTGTAAATTTTAGAATGGACGTAAAATGGAATTCTGAAACCTGTAACCATGAAAGCTTTCTTACTTAAATCACCGCAAGTAGTATCACACCACTAAATCCACATATGTCAAATGTAATATTTCCTGCTAATCTTAAAGTGCTCTTTATGGTAATTTAAAATCTTTGCCCTCTTTTTCAAAAATTGATTGACTTCAGTACCTTAATTTTTGTAGCTTTAGTTCTCTGTTCAAAATAATGCTTCACATGAAAAAAACCTTCCTCACTTTTCTTTCGCTGCTTACTGTCTCTTTCCTTACTGCCCAGCAGGCCGACAACTGGTATTTTGGAGTAATGGCAGGATTGAATTTCAGTACCACCATTCCTACCGTACTTACAGATGGCACTATTACCACACCTGAAGGCACTGCCTGCATGTCTGACACTGCTGGCAATCTTCTTTTTTATACAGATGGCATTACAGTTTGGAATAGCCAGCATGAATCAATGCCCAATGGAACCGGCCTGCTGGCCGGAAGCTCTTCCACGCAGGCAGCACTCATTGCAAAACAACCAGGCAACGACAATCTCTATTATATTTTTACAACAGACGAAATCGGAGGTCCTTTTGGATTCAGGTATTCCATCGTTGACATCAATTTAGAAAATGGATTGGGGGATGTGATAGAAAAAAATATCCTGCTGGAAAGCTTCGTCACTGAAAAGCTGACAGCGGTCACTACCTTTGACGGCACTAAAATATGGATCGTAACACACGACTGGGGAACAAATACTTTTTATGCACATGCACTTACGGCATTTGGAGTGGATACTGATCCCGTAATCAGCAATACAGGTATTGTTCATAATACTTCTGCCATTCAAAATACCTACGGACAAATGAAATTTTCCTCCTTGGGCTGTAAACTGGCAGTAGCAATTGGTTACCAGGATACCGTTGAAATTTTTGATTTCAATATTTCTACCGGTCTTATCTCCAATCCTGTTACTATTCCTATGCCTGATCATGTGTATGGACTGGAGTTCTCTCCGAATGCAGCTAATTTGTACGTAACATGCTATAATCCGATGGGAACCCTCGTGCAATTTGATTTGACACAAGGCAGTGCTGAAGCTATTATTTCATCAGCTATTGCGCTCACTATTACTCCAGATCTATATGCCCTTCAACTGGCGGTTGACGGAAAAATTTACATTGCAAAATCCTATCAACCTTACTTAGCAATTATAAATGATCCGGATGTAAACGGCAGTGGCTGCGACCTGGTAGAGAATGGCATTTACCTTGATCCCAACTATATAGGCAGCTTATCTGCATTAGGTTTTCCCAATTTTGTACAATCCTATTTTGATGTTATGCACAAGGGTTGTGATTTAGCAACCACAGATGAAGAATTACCTGCTGAAAATCAACTCTCTGCTTTTCCAAATCCTGCCGAAGATTTTCTGTCTTTCTCTACAACTTCATTTAATGCTGAGCCTGTCAATATTTTTATTTCAGATGTTACCGGCAGGACACAGCTTTCTCTAAATGTGACGGGTTCACAGAGTAACGTTAAAGTAGATGTGTCTTTACTTGAAGGAGGCGTTTATCTTTTGAAAGCGATCCAGGAGGATAAAGTATTCTTTCAAAAAATAATGGTGCGCAGAAAATAAGGGATCCACAAATCAAAAAAGCTGCCTCGTTTCCGGGGCAGCTTTTTTTGATCGGCACTTAAAAAATTATTGCTTCACAATTTTTATTGTCTGGTCTGTTCCTTCACTCATCACACGAACATAATACAACCCTGATGCAAGTCCGGAGAGATTTATCTCTTGTACATATTCTCCATCTTCTGATAGTAGTGTCCATGCATCTATTGAATGGCCAACAGCATCAAACAATTTCAAGGTTACTTCACCTCCGTAAACTGTGCTGAAATGAAGGGTGGTAGCTGAAGCAGCAGGATTGGGATAAACGGTGAGTTCTTCAACGCTATTCATTTCACCTTCACCCAATTTCAATGCCTTGGTGGTAAAGGTTACTATTGCTGAATAACTGCTGGTAGCCGTTTCACCTGACTCAGCCGCTACATGGGCTACCTTCCATTCGTAAGTTGTAGAGGCCGCTAATCCGCTGATGGTATAACCAGAGTTATTATTACCGGTTTCTTTTTTGGTCCATGTCGTAGTACCCTGAACACGATAGTAAACACTGTCGTAATCAATACACACCAGTGTGTCCCAGTTCAACTGAGCCTTATTCGATTTGATTTTTGAAGTTGACAAACCTGTAGGCACAGGAACTATTGAGGTAGTTACACTGGTTCCTTTACCCTGTCCTGTTGCTCCATCCCCGTAAACTGTAGCATAGTAACTTCCGGCGGGCAGCGATCCAATTGTAAATGGATTGGAATTTTTCACATTGATTGGGTTACCATATTTTTTTCCAAATTGGAACAACTGCACGGTGTATGGTTTTTCACTCTTGGTACATTTATATTCCAAAGCGCCATTGGAACAATCAGTTCCTACAGTGGAAGACAGCAGCGTTATCTTTGCTTTCTCTTTCTGTGTGAATGTTGGGGTAAGATTGTAAGCGGCCCATTCTGTGTTGTAGAATGTTATCACCTGAACATAATAGTATTGCTTCTCCAGTCCCGTAAAATTGGCTGCCAGGGTACCTGAGTTGCTGTACTGATTATAAATTGGAGCGGCAGCGGTATCATCATACACTTTCAAATAAACATACTGGTTGCCACAACAAATTCTTGGTTCCCAGGTGAGTGTTACGGAAAGGTCACTGGTACCTGTATAATTGATCTTCCACCAATCAAGTTCATCTCTGGTTCCTCCATTGAATCTGAATCCAACATGACCTTCTGTTGACTTGTTTGCACCGAGCGTTGCCGCATTTTTTGCAATTTCATTGTTTATTCCATCATCCTCATTCACAT
>JBDSEW010000019.1:0-2665 GCA_039919825.1 Chitinophagales bacterium
ATCCGCACACAACTGGAGCTCGCAAACAAACCCAATGTCAGCTTTCATTTTAATGAAACGGTGCTTCAATTAAAAAGCAGTAGTGAAAGCGTAACTATTGTCACCGATAAAGCAACTTACCAGGCACACAAAGTGATTGTAAGTTCCGGAGCATGGATTACTTCCCTTTTTCCTGAATTACAATTACCACTTGAAGTAAAAAGACAGGTATTGTTCTGGTTCACGTGCATGGATAAAAATGCTGAAAAATTCCTGCCTCAAAATTTCCCGGTTTTTATCTGGGAACACACTCCCAATAATATCTTCTATGGCTTTCCTGACCTGGGAGATGGTATCAAGATTGCCATTCACCACCAGGGCCAATTGACCACTGCAGATGCTGTCGATAGAAATGTCACTCATGATGAACTGGAGAAGATCACTTCAATTGTTAACAGCTATTTCGATGCACAACTCACCTACCACTATTCTGCAGTATGCATGTATACCAATACGCCCGATGAGCATTTTATTATTGATTTTCATCCGGTACACCATAACATCATTATAGCTAGCGCCTGTTCCGGCCACGGATTTAAATTTTCCAGCGCGATTGGAAAAATCCTGTGCGATATGGCGCTGGAAGAAAAGTTGGATTTTGATATTGGGATGTTCCGGCTGGGAAGGAACTATGAACAATGAACTATTACCTATAATTTTAGAATCAAACTTTCAATTCTCAATTCTCAATTCTCAATTCTCAATTCTCAATTCTCAATTCTCAACTCTCCACTCATGAAACCAGTGATCCTGATTCCCGGCATTCAAGCCACAGCATTGGTAAATGCGAACACCTTTGATTTCTCATCAGTCTGGAATGCCTATGATTCAATCGGCACTGTACTTTTCACAAAAGTAACAGGACCTTATATTTCCGACCGGCTGCAGCTGGATCCATTATACGATGAGAATATGAATTCCCTGATTGAACGCAATCACATGGCGCAGTTGCCGTATGAACGCACGATAATCAATCTTGCTGCAAAGCTGGTAGAAGCCGGAGACAGAAGCCCCATCTATTTGTTTGGTTACGACTGGCGGCTCTCTAATGCAGAGAATGGAAAAAGATTGTATGACTTTACCCAATACATCAAAAAGAAACTGTCAGTGAATAAAGGCGATCCCTGTGAAGGCTTTCGTTTTCTCACACACAGCATGGGTGGATTAATTTTTTCCTGTTACCTCACCCAACTGAAAGGCAAATACGATGATATCGATAAGGCGGTAATTTCAGCGCCACCTTTTCGCGGCTCACCCTATGCGCTCGTGCACATGATAAAAGGAGATGGTGGATTCAAAAGTTTTTTGAACAGCCTTTTTGGGCGCAATGAAGACATAAGAAAGGTGGTGCGCACCTATCCTTCCATCTTCGAGCTATTGCCGTGGTATGATCAGTCAGTTATATTCGAAGACAACCGCAAAGAGGTTGACCTTACACAAGCCAGTCAATGGCAATCAAACATTAGTGATGACATTCCAGAACTTTTCAAAGCACGTCTGAAGGAACTGGCAGATTTCCGGAAGAACAAACTTTTTCCACTGCATAAATTACCGGAAGAACTTCGCACGCGCATGATTGTGCTGGCAGGATCGGGTGATGATACAGTAACACAATTGCAGGTGAGAAAAGAACAGGATAAGATCAGCAACTTCGTGATTATTGATGATAAAAGAAGTGTTAGAATGGACACTGGTGATGGAACTGTACCGCTTCCCAGTTCCACGATCTTTAAAGATAGTGTGAAAACTTTAGTGGTATTTAAAACAGGGCTCCTCTCAGAACCAACGGACAATCTTGATTATCACGGACTTTTTCTGCGCGACAGCCGGGTGCAAAATATTTTGCAGCGCTTTTTCACCATGAATGTATTATCCGCCAAAGTAAAGGCTGGTGAATTAACAACCCTGCGTGGCCCCAATCCGAATTGGTGGAAATCCATTGGCGATACAGTAGTGAATGCATCACCATTTTAACAACGGGCTGGTTCGGCTTCAATTATTTAAAATAACCTCAGAGGCTGTTAAAAAATGACTAAACATCAACCACTAAGGGCTCTAAAGGGCACGAAGTAATTCGCTTAGTGTTACTCAGTGTTCTTCGACCCTTAGTGGTTTATTTAAATTTCGGGAAATGATTTTTAAACAGCTTCTCAGTGAATTGCTGAAAGGTTATTCAATAGGCAATCCTGATACTGTCAGTTAACTGCATCCGGCATATCCCAACAGCCAATAGAGGATCACAAATACGATGATGGTTCCAAAACATCCACCTCCCCATTTAGCAGCGCCGGCGCCAGCCAGTAAAGTTCTTAACCAATTCTGCATAGTATGTTTTTAAATTGTGATTGTAAAAAGTAAAGTTGATTAAAAATTATTCCTGAACCAATTTAATATTTATGTCCCCTGCTGTGTTGCAAATTCACGTTGCCCGCAGGTATTCATTCGTGCCGTCTCTATGAATTATTAGCACCAAACCTGTTAATAAATTATTTTTATCCGCAATTCATATGGCGTACATTTTTTCATTATACCGGCAGGCATTTTCCAACCTCCAGAAAGATGTTTGGATACTCTCCATTTCTATGTTTATTAACAGAAGTGGTTCAATGGTTTTGTTGTTTGCTTC
>JBDSEW010000435.1:0-6118 GCA_039919825.1 Chitinophagales bacterium
ATCTGTGTTTCAATGGTTACTGCTGTACAGACACCATTTACATAGGTGTAATGGTTCATATGGCCATCCGGTAATATCAGCTCATAGATTCCGTCACTGCTCTTCCTGATAGGAACCTGCTGAAGAAAAGCCTCGGAAAAAACCGAAGTGAGATTAACCGGCTCTCCAAAATAAAGCTGCGACACGCATGGGCCGATGGCTCCGTTATAAAATGTAGTATCCTGGTCCTTATCAATCATTTGATATCTGCTACCCTGCTTTAAGATAGCATTGTTAGTCTTAACACTGTTGTTAACCAATCTTTTGGCGTAAGCTTCCGTTAATACATCATCCATAAAAGTATTGCGGACCACAATATCCGCCTTTACTGAAAAGATCACCCTTACATCTAAATGCGTTTGGATCCTGAACAACTTCTTTGAACCATCTGTTATCTGAATGCCTACAATTGTTCCTATCTTATCCGTTCCCCGAAAAATCTCATACACCACTGATTTCTCTTTGTATTGGCATTGACCTGATTCAGGAGCTATAAAAAGCAATACGGGCAACATAACCGCAACCAGATGCATGATTCCAGGGAAATAGAAAATGTTAATAAACGAAGTCATTCCTGCACAAGGATACCAAAAAAATCGGGTTGCTAAGTATCATTCCCGTGTAAACAAAATAATACAAGGCCGATCAATATTGATTTGACTCGTTTCATCTCTGGCGGAATTCAAATAAAATCCATCACAAATGAAATTAGTCTCTTCATCAATTACCATCTCCCAAATCCATTGTCAAAATGTTTGGAAACCTTGTATTTCCCACTCCACACATCTTCTTCTTTTGCAGAACTTCTTCTGTTTTTATAGCGCACCCAATTATCCGCTGCTAATTTCTCTTTGGTGGGAGGTTCCCAATTTTTTGGTGGCTGGCGCGCTTCGATTTCTTTTTTAATCCTTAGGGCTTCTTCCTTCTTTTCTTTTTTGGTCATATTATCGTCTGATTTTAAGTTTCTATGCTACTGATAAAATAGGAGACCTGGTTATTTTATGGGTATTTTATTTACAGATTTTATTTCATTATGAAATAATCAGGATGAAGAGCTGTGCCTGCGCTTTTTGAAGTAGTGAACGTTGTGGTGAGTTGTCAGGAGGTTCCTCCTGAATGTCTGTTTCATCATTTACGCTCTTCTTGTCAGAACATGTTTTCCTACGATAAGGAATTAAGTCATTTTAAATCTTAACGTGAATGTATTTTTTCATTTGGTCTGCTTTTTTTTTAGTAAATATTCAAGCTCGAATAGCTAATATATTGCGCCTTAAACAATTGATTGGATGGCACTGAACGCTTTTTTTAAATCACCCCATGGCCCCTCGAGGGGCAGCTCACACCTTAACCTTTCTGTGGCTTCGATTGTAATGTTTTTTCAATTTGCAAAGTATGAATGCAAAGAACGGTCAGCCCGTTACCTTTTATTTACATCGCACCTTAATCTATCCGAAGCATAATTCGGATTAATCACAATAACCAAATTGAGCGTAATGCAAAACCCTTTAAGCAATTTACCGGTGAACGAAAACCTTCAATCGGAGCGATAGAAAGGTACAGGAGAAAGGTGCCCCTTTGAGGGGCCACGGGGTGACCACCATCAACGTAAAATTAAGTGATACTCATTATTGCATCTATTTAACCTAAACCACATTATGCGCTCGCAGGATTTGTAACCCGGAGTAATGCGGCATCGAATTTTCAATTCCATCATTCATGCTCTTCTGGTCATAAAATGATTCTTTTTGAAGTAGTGAAGGTTGTGGTGAGTTGTCAGGAGGTTCCTACTGAATGACTATTTTTTCATTTGCGCTTTTCTGGTCTGAACATACTTTCAGACGATGAATGGTTAATGCAAATTAAATCCTTTGAATGGGGTTACATTTATTGGATTAAAAATCCAATAACCCAGCAGGACGGGGCACGGCATGCTTTCTTTAAATCACCCCATGGCCCCTCAAGGGGCACCTCACACCTTACCCTTTCTGTGGCTTCAATTGTGATGTGTGTTCAATTTGCAAAGTATGTTTGCAAAGAACCCTCAGCACATTACCTTTTATTTACATCGCACCTTAATCTATCCTGCGCATAATTCGGATTTATCACAATAATCAAATGAAGCGTAATGCAAAAACCTTTAATCAATTTGCCGGTGAACGAAAACCTTCAATCGAAGCGAAAGAAAGGTACAGGAGAAAGGTGCCCCTTTGAGGGGCCACGGGGTGACCACCATTTAAGTAAGTTAATTGATATTTGATATTCATTAGTGCATTTACTTAACTCAACGACATTGTGCGCACGCCCGATTTATAATACGGACTAATGAGAAATGGAATTTTAATTCAATCATTTACTTTCTTCTGATCATAACATGATTTCCTACGATAAAGGATTAATTCATTTTAAATCCTTAGAATGAGGCTACATTTATTGGATTAAAAATCCAATAATTCAGCACAACGGGATTACATATCCTGATCAGCGTGAAGATGCTGTATCACATCATAACCATAGTTGAACAAGGTTGATAATTACTCGTCCTCAGGCAAAGCATCAAATTCTCTTTTCTTGTCTTCAAACCATTTATTCATGGCATCGGGACTTTTCATCAGCTCCGTCATTTCATTCATGGCCTGGAGATGTTCCATATCTCCTTTTTGAAACATTTCCATCCCATGCTTTTTACTTTGCTCAGCTATTTCCTCAAAATTGCTGGCATGGAAAGGTTTATCGCAGGCACCTCCTAATTGTTTGCAAGTCATTGTTTTCATAATTGAAATTTAGTTTGGATTTAAAATACCTCATTCCAGAACCGCAAAAAAATCGTATAGCCACTTAACATAGCGCTGCGGAACTATTTGTATCCTAATTATGAGTTTAGCAAAACGCTAATGCATATTTAAATCCTTAGAATGAGGTTACATTTGGTGGATTAAAAATTCAATAACTCATCAGGACGGGATTACAAATTCCGAACAACTTAAGTTTACTATATGGTCATAATTCTTTGTGGTGAGTTGAATTTGTAAGGTCCCTGCTGCTCGCTCGACAAACAAGGGCAATAAGTACCGAATCATCACTAAAAAGATATCCCGTATCCTGCTGTCAAGAACATCACAAAGCTGAAGAAGGCATAACTGTTATAGCTTCTAATGTTTCAGTGACGTTGCAATAACGGATTGCATCTTCAAGAATGTCAACCAAAACAAATTTATATGCAGGATAGAATGCTTTAATTACTACAACAAAACTTATAGCTGCTACTCTGTATTATGGCCAGCTGTTTTACTTAATTTGCTATTCATTTTCTCAAGGCCCAACAAAAAGACACAATTAATCTTGTATCAAAATTCTAGTCATCATTTACTTTAGAATTTTGTTCTGGAAATTTCAATACCCGATGGATAAGAAATGTTCCCTTCTTCTTCCGCAGTAATGAATATTTCTTTAACATTAAAAGGGGTACTTGTTTTAAGATAAGATTTTTTTGCATTTTTATTGATCAGCTGACCAATATTATTAGTGTCATTATTTTCTGTTACAATCCAAACAATGTAATTGTTTTTTGGAGGATTAAGTCTGTCAGCACTCGCCATGTTCCTGGCAGTAACTTCAATAACAAAGTTTTTATTTTTATCCTCTTTCATTGTCGCAGTTATCTCTGCTGCTGGTGTAACACTTGAAACTGGAAATTTTGCAGTTGAAGCACATGAAGTCAAAAACAAAACAACTGTTCCGAATAATAACCCTTTTATTGTTTTCATAATAAATGCATTTTCACTATTACTCCTACTTTTATGGTTTTTCGGAAACTACCCCTTTAAAATGTATGGTCATTTTTTTTCCCCAACCCATAGAATGAATACTCCACTTTTGTTGGTAAACCCTATTATTAGAATGTATATAATTATTGTTGATTTAAATTCCCCGCATTTTTCCTAAGCAATTCACTGCGAACTAACCACGAAAAACCCTTTGTACAAAACTCCATCAACACCAGGTTTTCAATTCTAACCCTTATTTTTGTAATAAGTCCGATTGTTTCTCTCTCAAATAATTTTTTGTCCTTATTAATTGAACGCAAGCCATGTAATATAGGCAATTAATGCAATTATCAACACACAATAAAGGGATTATTCCAAAAGGATCAACATAAAAAAATCTAACCATGCATCAAGCGACCGGTGATAAGGATAGCAAGTGCCTGTGTCAAAGTAAAAGGGTTCAAAGAAGTCTACCAGCGACTGGAAAAAAGGATGCACACTTCGGGACGAAGTGAAAGCACACTAATAAATTACAGCCGGTATATTTCGCAGATCGCATTGCATTTTAATTGTCTTCTCACTGAGCTAGCTGACGACCAGATCGAAGTTATCTTCACGGCCTGCTGCGCGACAGTGCTTCATCAGAGAGCTATTTCAAACACACCCTATATAGACTTCGCTTTTTATTCAGTCTGGAAAGGTTGAATGATAAACGCATGCACTTCGTACCATTCAGAAGGAGAAAATGACTCCCTAAATTTGTTCGCTTCTTTCTAAGCCACCAACGGGGTAAATTCAAACTTGCTTCCGTCGAACAATCCTTTATCACTCAGCTTTAATTGTGGAATTACCAGCAGTGCCATAAATGACAAGGTCATGAAAGGTGCGGCCAATTTTGATCCCAGCTTCTTTGCAAAATCATCAATCTCTTCATAAGCGGCGGCTACTTCGTAGGCATCTGCATTTGTCATGATACCTGCAACGGGCAATGGCAAAATAAGCTGGTCATTTTCTGAAACAGCAGCAAGCCCTCCCCTGGCGTTAATAATTGCATTTACTGCCTTGCAAATCATTTCATCCGACACTCCTGCCGCAATAATATTGTGGCTATCGTGGCCGACACAGGAGGCAATAGCTCCCTTCTTTAACCCAATGTTCTTAATGAAGGCTACTGCCGGCATTGCATCGGAATAGCGGTTTACGACAGTTATTTTCAGCACATCATTTTCAACGTCAGCATTTAATTCTTGCTTGCTATTGATCAGCCGGGACAATGGATGGAGGTATGTTTTGGTGATCAATTGGCCATCGTGCGTTTCTATCACTTTTATGCTGGTTTCACGCTTTAAAGTGGCCGTGTCAGCTTGGGTTACATCCTGTTGCCGGCTGAAGATTCTGAAATCCGCCGGTTTCTTTTCATTGCAGTTAAAATTATTGATGGTGTGTGTTTTCACTTTTTCAATAAAGCTGCTTCCGTTTTCCGCAACCAGTATTCCTTTTACATAGGTTTGAAGCACGTTCAATTGCGTAAGGTCATCCACTACAATAAAATCTGCGGAATCACCTTCGCGCAGCAATCCGCAATCAAGCTGATAATGCAATACAGGATTTAAAGTAGCTGCACGGATCACTTTCCAGAAATCTATTTGATGTAACAAAGCGCGTTTAACGAGTTGGTTGATGTGGCCGCGTACCAGGTCATTCGGATGCTTATCGTCCGAACAAAACATGATCATGTCAGGATATTCATTCAGCAGCTCAATGAGCGCCACAAAATTTTTTGCCGCACTTCCTTCACGGATGAGCACTTTCATTCCGTGTTGAATTTTAAACAACCCTTCTTCATAAGTAAAGCATTCGTGGTCGGTAGTTATCACTGTTGTTCCTGCAGGAGCGCCTGCTGAGATATACATGATCGCATCTTCTCCTGTTAATCCGGGAGCATGTCCGTCTATTGGCTTATTTACTTTTTGAGCGGATGCTATTTTTTTCATCACCTCAACATCGCCGGAGATTACGCCCGGATAATTCATCATCTCTGACAGGTACTTTATTTCTTTCCTTTCCAATAATTGTTCGACATCGTGCGCATTGAGCGTTGCACCTGCTGTTTCAAATATGGTGGCCGGCACGCAGGAAGGAGCGCCAAAATTAAAATGGAAGGGAACCAGGTTTCCATTTTCAATCATGTAGTTGACGCCGGCAATTCCCATCACGTTGGCAATCTCATGCGGATCAGAAACTGTTGCCACTGTACCGTGAATGACTGCCAAGCGTGCAAACTCAGAAGGAACCAGCATAGAGCTTTCAATGTG
>JBDSEW010000140.1:0-4552 GCA_039919825.1 Chitinophagales bacterium
AAAGAGAAGCACTAGCATACGAAATAGATGGCCTTGTAATTAAAGTGGATGACCTTAACCAGCAAAAAAAATGCGGCTATACTTCGCATCATCCACGCTGGGCTCTTGCATTTAAGTTCGCTGCAAAGCAGGCCACCACTGTTTTGAAAAAAGTAGATTTCCAGGTAGGTAGGACAGGTGCTATAACTCCGGTGGCAAAATTAGAGCCGGTTGAATTAGCAGGCGTTACCATTTCTTCCATTTCCATGTTCAATGAAGATTTTATTATTGAAAAAGACTTACGCATTGGAGACAGGGTGCTGATTGAGCGTGCAGGCGAAGTTATTCCTTACATCGTGATGGCAGTAACAGAAGGCCGTTCCGGTAAGGAACAAAAGATTCTTTTTCCAACTCATTGCCCTTCCTGTGGTGAGCCGCTGTTTAAACCCGAAGGAGAAGTGAACTGGAGGTGCGTCAACATCAACTGTCCTGCCCAGGTTTCAGAACGGCTCATTCATTTCGTATCAAAAGATGCGATGGACATCAAAGGCTTAGGTGCTGCCACCATCCAGGAATTTGTAGATGAGGAATTGTTAAAAACGATTCTGGACATTTATCATCTCGACTACGACCACATCCGCGAGTTAGAAGGATGGAAAGATAAGTCGGTAAGCAATTTGAAGAATGGAATAGAAGCTTCCAAAAAACAACCGCTTCACAGGCTGATCTTTGGTTTGGGTATCCGGTTTATCGGTGAAACCACTGCAAAAAAACTTGCTGAACAACTGCATGATATTACTGAACTGAAAGACTGGACGCAGGAGCAACTGATGAGTATGGAAGACATAGGACCTAAAGTAGCGACCAGCCTTTTTGAATTTTTTCACACGCAGGCCAATCTCGACATGATTGAAGCATTGCGCCGGGCAGGAGTTAACATGGTGCATGAAAAACGAAAACAATCTTCTGAAGGAGCGCTGGCGGGCAAAACATTTCTTTTTACGGGAACTTTGAACATGAAGCGGTCAGAGGCTGAGCAAATGGTGGAAAAAAATGGTGGTACTATTTTAGGTTCAGTAAGTGCAAAACTGAATTACTTGGTTGTAGGGGAAGACGCGGGTTCAAAGCTGGAGAAAGCAAAAAAATCAGGTACAGTTATAATTTTTACTGAAGAAGAATTTCTAAAAATGATTGAAGGGTTCTAATTCCCTATAGCAAATATCAACCTGCTCTCCTCTTGTGAGGATAAAAACAAAAACGCTCCGGAAAATTTCGGAGCGTTTTTGTTTTTGAAATTGAAATCTATTATTCGATCACCAGTTTTTTCACAAATGACTGACTATCGGTTTGAAGCCTTACCATATAGATACCATTGGCAAGATTTTGTATTGCTGCTGTATTGATAGCCTGCTGATGATTACCAGCAGCTTTTTGTTCATCTGAAACCTGAATGATTTCTCTGCCCGTGAGATCAATGATTGAAATGCGAACATTGCTTTGCTCAGGAAGGCTGTAAGTGAGGGTAAAATCTCCATTGTTTGGATTAGGGAAAATAGTAAGATCAGACGAACCTGATGCAGGTGAATTAATTCCTACTCCATATTCAGAAATTGTTATGTCATCGATATAGAAGTTATTTCCAAAACTGCCTCCGGTAAACTCAAATTTTATACGAACGTTGGGTTGTGCAACCGCTGAAGGTGATAATGAAACAGTGGCAAGTCCCCAGGTATTTGAGGTAGCACCGGGCGTAAAGTAAGTTCCCCATGCACCGTTGTTGATCAGATCCAAACCATCCCGTACATTTCTCAGAAACCAGCTTTCTCCGCAATTGGTAGAAGTATAAATCTTGAGGGCATCATTTATGTTGTCCGGATTAGAACTCGCGGAAGCTCCTGCATAGCGAAATGAAAGATTGATCTCTTCCATTCCTGAAAGGTCAATGGCAGGACTGATCATGTAATCCACATCTCCCTGATCTCCATTGAAATTATCCATGCGTATGCAATTTGAACCTTCGTAATATACATTGGTTGCAAGGCTCCATTCTGATTCATTCTCATCTACATTCCTGATGATCCAATCGTTGTTAAACAGATTTATGTCTTCAAATCCTTCCCAGTAATAATGCTTATAGTTTGTTTCAGGTGCACTCACATAAATATCTTTTGAAACGGAATTAGACCCTGTTGCATTGGAAGCCGTAAGAGTAATGGAGTGTGTTCCGGGTTCGTTGAACACTACCGCTGGGCTTTGTTCAGTTGAAGATGACGGTGTGCCTCCGGGAAAATTCCACAACCAACTCGTAGCTTCACCACTCCATGAATAGTTGTTGAAGATGATGTCTGCTCCCTGGCAAATGTTGTAAAAGTTAGGATTAAAATCTGCACGTGGAGCGCATTCTGAAATATAACCTTCATTGGTTCCAGTTGCAATCAGGTTGCTCTCAGTCCAGAGGTTATCGCGATCAGATACCGGGTTTTCCAAAATGCCTCTCAAGATTGCTACCTGTCCTTCGGTAAACATTTTTGAGCAATATGCATATTCCATGTAATTCTGCACATTTTCAATAACTCCGGGTGTGCAAACTGCACCATTCAGGTTGCAGCTTGTCCAGCCTTTAGTGAGTGGTGTGTCGAAGACACCATCATCTCCGCATTCAACACCTGGCGAATTGGTTGATCCCCATGTATGGGGAAGATTCAGGTAGTGACCGATTTCATGTGTTAAAGCCCTGGAGGTAAAGGCACTGCTGGTGCCTATACTTCCGATGTAATCACTCAGGATCATGATTCCGTCATAAGGTGCAAGAAATCCTTGCACGGTAGAGGGATAGTAGGCATATCCTGCGACACCGTTCTGCATTTTATTCACTGTCCACACATTCAGGTACATATTCCTGGGCCATTGAGAGAGCTTTGATCCATCGTTACCCTGGAAAGTTTCATGAGATTTAATACGGTCAATACCTGTGGTACAGCCACCGCCAGTGGTTTTCTTAGCCAACCTGAATTCGATGTGTGCATCGGATGCAATTCCTAAAAAGGCATTTACAATGGCAGCGGTATCAGCATTTAATTTGCGGTAATCATCATTTAAAACGCGCACCTGGTCCTCAACCTGTGCATCTGAAATATACTCACTTCCATAATTGTGAATCACGTGAAAAACTATCGGGATGATATAAACTTCCTCTTCATCCCTTGTTGTGGTTTCTGAAGCAATTTGCTCGCGGATCTGCATATCGTATTGCTGTTGTGCCTCCCACAATTCAGGATATTGTTCCCAGATTTTTAGCTGCATGTCCGTTGTTCCACAATGGTTTACTTCCTGTGAAAAAGCAATTGAGTAGCTTATGACAATGGCAATCAAAGAGGCAATCAGTATTGTTAATTTTTTTCTCATTCAGGTAGATTTATGGTATGATCACTAATTTGGTTTAAAGAAATGAAAGGACAGCTCATGGATGAACCCTCCTGTTCAGGTAAGATCAGGAGGTTTCGCTGCAGTTGTTGAAAACATTTGCGCGTAACCGATAAAATACTGCTTGTAACGAAATTCAGAAGCCTGCAGGTAAGTGGAAAAAGGAGATACTCCCTCAAAATAAAAGTTTACTATTTTCTTCAATAAGAACTTATCTTGTTCATGGTCTCCGGTGGCAGTATTTTGAGATAAATATTGAAGAAAACAGGAAATCAATTCGGTTTCATTTTTATCTTCAAAACAATAAAAGATCAAAGAATCCTTCGTAATCACCCTCTTCAATACATCATACATAGCACCATTCCACCTGAATTCAGAAGTGGTTGCGGAAATAGAACGTGAAACAGTCTCTGATGAATTTACCTTTGGCAATCTAATGATAGTTGGTTGAACAGTAAGTTCAGACTGGCCTTTCAACCCAGACGCATATTTCTTAACTCTCAACTCCAGGCCACCGAATAATAGAAAATACCCCGTTAGGTTAAATAAAACAATAAAAAGGATCACCAGGGGTAAGGGTCTTTTCAACGCTTATAATTTTCCGCAAATGTAGCTTAAAAAGTCATTGTTTCATTCAGGAAACACCGGTCTGAAAAAAACTGACAATTAAGTTACAAACATTGCCCGGGCAGTCCTGTTAGTTAACTTTTTCAAAAAAGCGGGGCAATTAGTTAATTTGCATTAAACAACTATACCACTTCATGGATTTTGTTGCGATAGATTTTGAAACCGCCAATGAACTTTCCACCAGTGCCTGTGAGCTGGGAATTGCCGTGGTACGCAATTACAGAGTTGTGGAAACCAAGTCGTTGCTTATTCAGCCTCCCGATCTTCGTTTTAACCCTTTTAATACCATGTTACATGGTATCGGAGCCCAGCATGTTGCCGACCAGCCCGACTTTAAAACACTGTGGCCTCAGCTGCTACCCTACTTTGAAAACCAATTAGTGATAGCCCACAATGCCGGATTTGACCTGCATGTGCTGAGAAGTTTGCTGGTTCATTACCAGATTCCATTTGAGGAAATACCTTTCACCTGCAGTATTAAAGTAGCTAAAAAGGTATGGAAGGAACATCAAAGGTATGGATT
>JBDSEW010000039.1:0-4902 GCA_039919825.1 Chitinophagales bacterium
TTCACAGAAAATTGATTTTTCAACAAGGCAATGGATGCATCCAATTGATGCAACAACACCCTGAATCCTGAGGTGTGCGACTGAGATTGCACACGTTCTGCTAATGAAGTGCGGATGATATAGGTAAGAAACTGTGACGGATTTAAACCAATTTCTGCTGCCTGGTGAAAGAAGAAGGAAGAAGGCAGCATGCCTGACGTTGTGTTCGGGTCATTCAGGAATATTTTTTTGTCTTTCCTGATAAAACCATCAATGCGCGCATACACATGAAAACCAAAAAACAAAAACAATTCCTCGCACCGTTTGCGGATCCTTTCGATGTCTTCATCAGGGAGATCGATCCGTGTCACTTTGCGCGTGAGACCGGGCAAATATTTTGAACGGTAATCAAAAACCTCTTTTCCTTTCTTTATCTCAGTAGGTGGAAGAGCGACTGGCTCATCCGCTTCATTCCTGATTACAATGCAGGAAAACTCTGTGCCTTCGATAAATGCTTCCAGTTGCACTTCCTGTTCCTCATAAATACTTTCTAACATGAGGCTTTCATCAGAACTATTGAAGTGCGCCTGGATATACTTCAGTAGTTCTTCGGGATGATAAATGGTTGAATCACCCACATTAAATGGAATTCCAATCCCGTCTTTTATTTCTGAAAAGTTTCTTACCCACTCGACCTGCTCCTCTTCTGAAAGTTTATTCCATTCCGATCCAGATAGCCGGCCGATAAAAAAGGCGGAATCAACGGCCCGCCGGAATTGCCTGTCGTCCTTTGTGCGAACTATAGTTACACCAATTGAAGAACCCTGGTTAGCAGGCCGCACCACAAAGGGCAGCCCGATCTTCTTTTCCGCCTGTCTTAAGATTTCCTTCACATTACTTGCCGACAACCAGCTCTTTCTTTTTATCACTACACTTTTTGCCACCTGGAGGCCAGCCTTCTTCATCATGTTCTTTTGAAAAACCTTGTTCATGCCAATTGAAGAGGGCAGAATACCTGATCCGGAATACGGAATTTGCAACCATTCCAGTATGCCCTGAATCGAACCGTCTTCGCCACCGGCACCGTGCAGCGCAAGGAATCCAAAGTCAATCAGGTTTTTCAATTCTTCCACCATCAATTTCCCACCTACCTTACTGATCAGCTTATTCAGCTCATCAGGCGAAAGATCGCCCAGAGACTCGAGGTACAGTTGAAAATTATGCGGTGAAGCGGGAAGTGCGGATATAGGCGGATAGAAGTCGCGGATGGTGCCTTTATATATAAACTGCCAGTTGAGCAAAATAAAATTACCCATGGAATCAACAAAAACGGGAACCGGCTCAAACAGGTTTTTATCGAGGTTATCGTACACAGTTCTTCCGCCTGCAAAAGAAATTTCCCGTTCACGGGAAGCGCCACCAAAAAAGATTCCAATACGGATCATGAGGCGCAAAGGTAATGATCGGAAGCAAAACTGATGGTGGGGATTTATTAATTGCTAAATGGTTGGGGCGGGGTTTATAGATTTACAGCGCAGCGTCAGGCTGTCAGCAATGAAAAACACTTTTTTCCAATTCAAGCAGTTTCGCATTAACCAGGATCAGAGTGCCATGAAGGTTTCTACCGATGCCTGTATATTGGGTGCCTGCACTCCTGTTCCAAAAGAAGGTTTTGTGCTCGACATTGGAACTGGAACTGGTTTGCTTTCCCTGATGATAGCACAACGCTGCAGCTGTTTTATTGATGCTGTGGAATTAGACGGGCAAAGTTTTAAGCAAGCTTTAAACAATGTAGCCGAAAGCACGTGGAGTCTCCGTATTAAAGTGCATCATGAGGACATTAGGTCTTTTCATCCCTCTCAAAAATATGATCTGATCATTTCCAATCCTCCCTTTTTTGAAAAACACTTGAAATCTCCCTCTTTCAAAATAAACAAAGCAAAGCACGCAGATCATCTTTCACTTAAAGAATTAACGACACAAGTTGCTAAATTTTTGAAACCTGGCGGTGTACTGGCGGTGTTGCTTCCGGAGCAAGCATCAAACAACCTGGTAATTCTTGCGGCTGAACACAACTTATTCCTGCAGCAGCAGCTCGTCATCCGGCACAATGCAGCAAGCGTAATAATAAGTGTCGTGAATCTTTTTTCAGGAATGGCAAATGAGCACACGAAAAAAAAAGAATTGATATGTAAAGATGGAGCTGAAAATTATACACCTGAATTTATAGAACTCCTGAAACCTTTCTACCTGAAATTGTAAACGGCTTATCAGAAAGCAAATATGCCTCCTGCCATTAGTCCTGGGGTAGTTATATCTCCATTCAAATCACACGTTTCAAGGTTTATCAGGTTTTTTACTTAAGGGGCAATTTGCTGGTTGAAGCGATATCTGACAGCATATTCAAAGGCCCCTTTGTATTTATCATAGTAAAATATTGGTGCAATTCCATTAGTGCATGTTTATAACCTCGACTAATATTTTGCTGGAGGCTTTTGATATCCGGTATATTTGTCTTTCCTTAAAAATAAAAGATACAGGATCGCGTTCTTAAGCCGATTTTTCACTATGACGTTATTGCTTCAGATTACCCAAACCGCCATTGACACTGTGGCGAACAGTGCCGTTAACACTCCCGCAATTACACCACCTGCGGAACCATTGAACCTGCTCACCCTGATCATGAAAGGTGGCTGGATCATGATTCCGCTGATCATACTTTCCATATTGACTGTGTATTTTGCTGTAGAAAGATTCCTGGTGATCCGGCGCGCTTCCCGGATTGATCAGAACTTTATGTCGAATATCCGCGACTATTTATTGAACGGAAAGATGGAGCCTGCTGTAATGCTTTGCCGCAATACCAATACACCTATTGCCCGGTTGTTGGGAAAGGGCATCAAGCGGATCGGCAAACCAATTAAAGAAGTAGAATCCGCAGTGGAAAGTGAAGGTCGTTTAGAAATTTACAAGCTCGACCGAAACATGAACTACCTCGCCATTATTGCAGCGATTGCTCCGATGATGGGTTTTGTGGGAACCATCAGTGGTGTAATTAAAATTTTCTATACCATCTCTGTTGAAAAGGTAATCAGCATAGATGGCATCGCAGGTGGTTTGTATGAAAAAATGATCACCTCGGCAGCGGGCCTGCTTATCGGAATATTTGCTTATGTATGTTTCAATTTACTGAACAACATGATCGACCGTGTTTCCTACATGCTCGAAGCTAATGCCGTTGATTTTATTGACCTGATACAGGACCCTACCGCATGAGATTCAGGAGAAATACACGCATGAAGGCTGAGGTGGCCACCTCTTCACTGAACGACATCATGTTTATGCTGCTGTTGTTTTTCCTCATCATTTCCACTATGATGAATCCATCGGTAATAAAGCTGACGTTACCAAAATCGAGTGCAAGTGAACAGACCGTTGCAAAAAAAATGGTGACGCTTTCTATTGATCACAACATGAATTACGCGGTAGATGATCAACCTATTGCCTATCCCGATCTCGAATCGGTATTGGCTCAAAAATTGGCTACCATGAATGAACCCACGATTGTGCTGCGTGTAGATAATTTACTTACCGTACAGGATGTGGTGGATGTGATTGATATCGGAACAAAGCTGAAGGCGAAAATGGTGCTGGCGACGGATAAGAAGAGGTGATTTTCCCGCCTTCGCTATAGCTATGGCGGGTAAACGTGAACAAAGTTTTCTAAATAAGAAAAATAACGCATGCAGGGTATCAATTCAGCTAATTTTCTAAAACACGAAGTGGATATCAATCCATCATTCGATTCAGAAAATTTGCGGCTGGAAAAACAAAGCAGGCTGAACAGCTTGTTAAGTACATTGTTTATTCATGCAACCATATTACTCCTGCTGTTTTTCTTTTTTACCCTCACTCCTCCTGATCCACCACTTTCAGACCAGGGTGTTTTTCTGAACATTGGTTTGGCTGATGAAGGTATGGGTGATGTGCAACCCATGGGCAGTGCAGCGGAATTGGTAGCTCCTGCTTCAGCTGCCACCAGCACTCCGGCACAGCAACAAAAAACAAATGATGTAGTTACCCAGGAAACAGAGGAAGATGTGCCGGTAATTCAGAAAAAAGAAACTCCTAAAAAGACCAGCACTGTAACTACTCCTTCCACCACCACAAAAACAAATACAACAACTCCAACACCTACGCCTCCAAAGCCGCAACCTAAAGCATTGTATCCGGGAAGTTCCGCTAACAACAGTACAAGTGAAGGAACGGGTAATAAGACCGGAGATCAGGGCAAGCCCAATGGTAGTCCGTTTGGAGATTCTTATGAAGGAAATCCTGGGATGGGTGGACCAGGATTAGGTGGAGATGGTGGTAAAGCACAGTTGGGCATGAGTGGCAGAAAAATTATTTACTTCCCTTCCATCATCGACAATACACAACGTACTGGTAAAGTGGTGGTGAATATAAAAGTGGATAAGACCGGTAATGTTACCTATGCAAAAGCCACACAGAAAGGTTCCACTACTACTGACTCCTATCTTTTTCAACTGGCAGAAGATGCAGCGATGAAAACAAGGGTAAATGCAGATCCCAATGCTGCTGAAGAACAGTTTGGAACCATCACTTATACATTCAGGGTGAAGTAAATTGGGATTCATTCATGTTACTGTCAATCAAGGCTGTCATCCTGAACTTTTTTCAGGAGCTTTGTATGAAGTTGCAGATGCTGAAATAAATTCAGCATCGTGTCACCCGAAGATTTCATTTCAATCAAGGCTGTCATCCTGAACTTGTTTCAGGAGCTTAGTATGAAGTTGCAGATGCTGAAATAAATTCAGCATGACGTCACCCGAAGATTACACTTCAATCAAGGTTGTCATCCTGAACTTGTTTCAGGAGCTTTTATGAAGTTGCAGATGCTGA
>JBDSEW010000062.1:0-8177 GCA_039919825.1 Chitinophagales bacterium
CCAGCCAATGGCAGGCAACTTATTCCGGCAGGGGACAAAGATAAAATTTGATTCCTCTTTTGGTACTTTGAATATCACTTGGGTGTACGACAAATCATTCGGTTTTCTCGAGCAATGGTTGGCGTCCCGCCAACCATGTACTGTCATACGGAAGGTACTTTCCGTGGTCGGGGCGTCTCGCCGACCACAAAAACAAAGATTTGTCGTGCACCCTGTCACCTCCAGATGGGATAAAGCTAATAAGTGCGAGCTGAAGCAATAATTTTTTCTGCATCACCTTTCCGAAGAATTCTGCTTGATTTCCTTCAGGAACTTGGAGGCAAAAATGAAATCATTCATTTCCTTATTGGTGCTGGCAAAAACTTCATGACGGTTTCCTTCCCAGCATTTTACACCCTGGTACATAAAAATGATGTAGTCACCGATACCCAAAACGGAATTCATATCGTGTGTATTTACCACGGTGGTGATATTGTATTCTTCTGTGATCTCATGAATCAATTCATCAATCAGAATAGAAGTCTGGGGGTCAAGACCAGAGTTGGGTTCATCACAGAAAAGATACTTGGGATTCAGGACAATCGCTCTTGCAATACCCACCCTCTTTTTCATTCCACCGCTCAACTCACTGGGGTGTAGTTTATTGGTTCCTTTCAGGTTGACCCTTTCAAGGCAGAAATTCACCCTGGCAAGTTTTTCTTTCGTACTCATTTTTGAAAACATGTTGAGCGGGAATAAGATATTCGCTTCCACACTCATAGAATCAAACAAGGCAGTACCCTGGAAGAGCATCCCGATTTCCTGGCGGATCTCCTTTTTTGCCTTATCTTCCAAAGATGCGAAGTCAACTGTTTTATTGTAAATAATGGAACCACTGGTAGGTGTGATCAATCCAACCATGCACTTCATTAAAACAGTTTTGCCAGATCCGCTCGCTCCAATGATCAGGCTCGTTTTACCACGTTCAAACATCCCTGAAATGCCTTTAAGCACTTCACGGTCACCAAATGATTTACGAACCTCATTTATTTCGATCATAGCATTATTTCAGCGAGCACATAATCAAAAATAAGTATGAGGATACAACTGGCTACCACCGACCGTGTTGCAGAGTTGCCGACCTGCAAAGCACCACCTGTGGTATAGTACCCAAGGTAAGCAGAAACAGAAGAGATGATGAATCCGAAGGTGGTGGCTTTGATGATTGCAAAAGTTATTGTGAATGGAATAAAGTATTGCACGGAACCCTGCATGAATTCTGTAGAGGAAACCACATTGGAAACATGCCCTACCACCATTCCTGAAAGCACCTGTAGAAAACCGCCGATGATGATGATCAGAGGAATCGTAAAAGTGGCCGCTATCACTTTCGGTAGCACAAGATAAGCCGCTGAGTTAATACCCATGATTTCCAGGGCGTCAATCTGTTCAGAGATGCGCATGGTGCCTAGTTCAGAAGCAATGCTGGAACCGATCTTTCCTGCAAGTATCAGGCAGGTAACGGTAGGCGCCATTTCAATGATAGTGGAGTTGGTTACGATAGATCCAATAATAGATTTGGACAACAATGGCGAAGTAAACTGATAGGCAGTCTGAACTGTTAACACCGCTCCCAGGAACACTGAAAAAATAATCACGATGCCTACTGACCCGATCCCGATTTCAATCATCTGGCGCATCAGTTCCTTCCAATAGATTGACATCTTTTCAGGCCGCACGAAGGATTTCTTCATGAGGAACAGGTACTTACCAAAATGTTCAAAAAATCTTACGGAGAGCATTTGTTTTGAGGTCGGTCAAAGGTAGGTTTTCTTTGCAAACCAGTTGAGAATGGCTGTATGGTTAAATTGCTAAATTGCTGCATTGTTAAATTGCTGGATGGAAAATAATAAACAGTTTAACCATTTGGACATTTAACGCTTTACCACCGTCAATCTTCACCAAACAAATAACCTAAGCGATGAATGCCGTAATAACAGGTGCCACAAAGGGAATAGGAAGGGCAATCACTGAAAAGTTTGCCGCGGAGGGTTTTAATGTGGCCATTTGCGCAAGAAATAAAAAAGGCCTGGATGTTTTTTGTGATGAGCTACGTAACAAGTTTCCGGATATAGATCTTGTCGCTCAACCATGTGATGTATCAGATAAAAGGCAATTGAAATCATTTGCCGATCTCATCAAAACGGAATGGAATTCTCTGGATGTATTGGTTAATAATGCAGGCATCTTTTTGCCAGGACAGGTTCACAAAGAAAAAGCGGGAATACTTGAGAAACAAATCAAAACAAATCTGTACAGTGCTTATTACCTCACGCAATTCCTGGTGAAGACCATGATCCGGAATAAGCATGGACATATCTTTAACCTTTGTTCCACTGCAAGTTTACAGGCATATCCGAATGGCGGTTCTTATGGCATCTCAAAATTTGCGTTGCTGGGATTTACAAAAAACCTGCGGGTGGAAATGGCTCCGTACAACATAAAGGTTACAGCTGTTTTGCCCGGTGCAACGTTAACCAATTCGTGGGAGGGTGCTGATCTTCCGGAAGAACGATTTATGAAACCGGCCGACATTGCCAGATCGATCTGGAATGCTTTTACACTTTCACCACAATCTGTAGTAGAAGAAATTCTGATAAGGCCCATACAGGGAGATATTTCCTGACAAGCACCGTGCTAATCTCTGAAAAATTCTTTTCCACCTGTGTCGATGTATCCCCACTTTCCATTACTTTTTACCAATGCCAGTCCGCCTTCGAAGTCAGCAGCGCTTTCATATCTGGGAGGAATAATTTCTTTTCCATCAACGTCAATATAACCCCACCGGTCATCCTTATCTACTCTGGCATAACCATTATTAAAATCCTGAACAGTGGTGTATTGGTTCAATGAAATCAACTGACCCTCTTTTGAAATCATTGCCCAACCTTCTTTAAACACCAGTGCTCTTCCCTCATGAAAGTTATTAGCAGCTTCATATTGAGGAGTAATTTTTACTGTCCCTTTCACATCAATAAATCCAAATATTCCATTTTGCTGTACAAGAGCCAAACCTTCGCTGAAATTATTTGCATTCTCAAATTGAAGCGGAATAACCACTTCGCCAGAGCTATTAATAAATCCTACCGATCCTGCTTTCATCACCACTGCGAGGCCTTCAGAAAAAATATTGGCAGCATCGTATAAAAAGCCGATTGCAACACTTCCATCGCTCTTGATAAAACCCATCAACGAATCTTTCTTAACGAGCGCCAGTCCATTGTTGAAAGAAACAGCTCCATCAAATTGCAATGGAATCGTCTCCACTCCTTTTTCATTCACAAAACCAAACTGCGGCCCCGCCTTTACCAATGCCAGGCCTTCATGAAATGAAAGTACTGCATCATAATAGGGCTTTACTATTTCCTCTCCCTTTTTATTGATGAAACCAATTTTAGCACCTGTTTTCGCAGCAGCAAATCCTTCGGAAAAATCATCAATGGCATCATATTTTAGTTTCACAATCTCTTTTCCGCGTGAATCGATTACACCCCACTTGCCAGCCCGTGAAACAATTGCAATTCCGTCGCTGTTAAAGTTGCTGATGAAATCATACCTGAAAGGAATTTTCACATCTCCATTGTCATCGATGATTGACATGTGACCATCCTGCTTCACTACCGCCATGTCGTTGAAAAAAGGAAATACTTCCTGATAGCGTGTGGGGATGATGATGTTTCCCTTTCTGTCGGAATAACCCCACAACAGGCCAATCCTGTATGGAATCAGCTTGGACGCTGAAACCTGCGCTAACGTAAATTGCTGCACAAGAAAGAGTACAACCAACAGGCAGGTAATTTTTTTGGAACAAATCATTGCATGAAATTAGAGAAAATCACGGATGCTGCTTTTGTATCGGTTCAATTAATCCATAAATCCATGGGTTACCTGAATCAATCGTTACATTGAAATCATTCATGGAAAATTCATCTTTCTTTTTATTCCAGACATAGGCATTGAAAATATGCTGATCATTAATCCTGAATCCAAGATCACGAACACTGATGCTGTAAAACACGATTCCTTTACTTTCTGTGGAATCCAAAAAATAACTGAATGGCTTTTCCTGCCAGAAAAGGCTTTTACCATTCTGCTCAAAGCTTACCACTAAAGATGCTTCATTGCCCGGGCTTACACCGGAAACGTGTACCTCGATATTCACCACATTGTATCCATTGGTGAGCAATGGCAACAATGGCGACTTAAAAGTTGGTCCGAATTCATTCTGTGATGAAAAATGATAGTATAATGAATTGGAAAGTGTGTCCTTTCCCACTTGCGGCTTATCAAATGTCCATCGTGATGCGGGTTTGTCGAATTGCAAAGCATCACTGAAAACCTCATCAGGAGGAAGACTGTCATTCAATAATGTTTTGGAGAATGCACGATATTGATACGTAAATCCCTTTCCCCCCGAAATTTCATACGGATAAAACTGACGGATCAAAATCAGGTAATCTGTGGGAATATTAGCTGCAATAAAACAATCCGTTTCGAGTGAAAGGAGATACTTTCGAAAGGTAATGTATGACTGGAAATCCTTTTCTGCCCAATAGTCCATTTCAATATGCTGATGAAATTTGTCCAGGTAATATCCGGCATACCTACGTGGTTCATTCATGAGTACTGTACACTTTTTTCCGTTTAATACTTCAGATGTTTCAATCGTGTTTTTCACGAGTTCTTCTATAGGTTGATGATAAAACACCTCGTAGTGTTTTCGCTCTGCCGTAAGCGTGTAAATGCCAATGATGAATACAGTTACTACAAGTCCGGCATTATAGCGAAGTGGTAATTCCTTAATCCATGAAAAAATAAAGAAGAGTAAATACGGAAAAGAAAAAATGAGCACTGAATACTGCAATACGGCATTGCGATAAACAGAATAATAATAGCCAATAAAAAATGGTAACAGGAACCAGAGTAATGCGATAAATCTGAACCTGTTTTTTGATTTCAGGTCAGCAGCATGAAATACGATTGCGATCAATATCAAACCGATCACCAATCCTTTTAGCAACCAGGAAAAATGAAAAATATAATTGATGTAATTCCCGAAAAAATCAGGGCCGGGCTTGGGTAACCAACCACCTACACCACCAATTCCCAATTGAAACCAGGAAATGGAGAGGTGCGGCACAAATAGCAATACAACGATTGCGTTCGCTATTAAATAATTCTTCCAATTATCCTTTCGCAGAAAAAACAAGCCCGTTACACCTGTGATGAATGCAAACAACAAAGAGAAATAATGATTGTAACAACACAGTGCAGCGAAGCATACAAAACCTGCAAGCTGTCGCAATTTCTGTTTTTCTTTTTTTTTGAAAAGATAATTCGTCCAGCACCAAACCATCATCAGCGAAAAAAAAAGGCCGCTCATGTAGGGCCGTGCAATCTGGCTGTACATGACCGTATATTGCAATGTGGCAACGAAAGCTGCACTGATGTAACCGACAGTTTCATTGTGCCAAAACCTTCCGATTTCAAATACCAGCCAGATAGCAAGTAAACCCATTATGAGGAATGGAAATTTAAAAGCTACCTCACTATCACCTGCAATCATGCGCCAGTAATTCAAAAAAACCTGGATAAGTGCAGGATGGCCATCACCTTTTACGCCTTTATCGATTAATTCGTGAAAGCTGGTGAATCCCGTTCGTGCCCATGCACTCACTTCATCGTACATAAAAGGAATATGTGGAAACCCGTAAAAGCGAAGCACTGCACCAATTGCTATTATGAAAAGCAATAAGACATTTAATTTTTTTGCAGCCACGCCGGGAAGGTGTTTTACTGAGGTGAAAATAGGAAATAAAGACTATAGGATAATCAAAGCCGTCATGCCGAATTTATTTTCCAAAGGATCCCGCGGGCGGTATCCCTGTTTTGATCGATAGATCCTGAAACGAGTTCAGGATGACGCGTTGATTGAACTTTTACTTCCATAATAATTGTTCGATGTGGTATGCAGAACTATTAGCAGTGAAGGAGTATTAAGTTTAATTTTGAGTTTGAATAATCCATTGAAAGAAATGTCATTCAATTATTGCAATTCGCTTACTGAATACTCAAGGTTAAAAACGCATGAGGTTAAGGTGGGCAACATCATCATCGGAGGCAGTCATCCGATCCGTATTCAATCGATGACGACTACCGATACTATGAATACGATTGCAACAGTGGAACAATCCATCAGGATGATTGAAGCAGGTTGTGAACTGGTGCGTATCACAGCACCAAGTATTACTGAAGCAGAAAACCTGGCGGTGATAAAAAGAGAATTGAAAGCGAGAGGATATAACACCCCGTTGGTTGCAGATATTCATTTTACACCCAATGCCGCCGAATTAGCCGCACGCATCGTTGAAAAAGTTCGGGTGAATCCGGGCAATTATGCAGACAAAAAAAAATTCCAGGTTCTTGAATATTCCGATGCAGCATACAATGAAGAACTGGATCGCATTCGCGGGAAATTTTTACCACTGATTAAAATCTGTAAGGAATACGGAACTGCAATGCGAATCGGTACTAACCACGGTTCACTGAGCGATCGCATCATGAGCCGTTATGGTGATACTCCATTGGGAATGGTAGAATCAGCTTTTGAGTTTTTACGGATTGCAGAAAATGAAGGCTATTACAACATCGTGCTTTCGATGAAGGCCAGCAATCCGCAGGTGATGGTGCAGGCATACAGGTTGCTGGTAAATAAGATGCTGCTCAGAAAACAAGCCGGTGAATCAGCTATTATTTATCCGCTCCACCTAGGTGTTACAGAAGCCGGTGACGGAGAAGACGGACGTATTAAATCCGCAATTGGAATTGGAAGTTTGCTCGAAGATGGTTTAGGTGATACCATTCGTGTTTCTCTCACAGAAGATCCTGAATTGGAATTACCTGTTGCAAGAACCCTCGTGAACCGCTACTCTTCAACCAGGAAGGCCCCAAAAATTGCTTCCATCAAAAATTCTCCGATCAATCCATTTGAATACAAAAAACGTTTTGCGCAACCGGTTGCAAACATTGGTGCACATCATGTGCCAGTGGTAGTGATGGATTTTTCAGCAGAAAAAGAAATTGCTCCGGATACTTTAATTGCTGCCGGCTACCGGTATGATGCACTTACTGATAAATGGAATATCGGTGACATGGCTGCCGATTATATTTTTATTGGAAAGAACAGTGTTGATTTCCCCATTCCAGGAACACTGGGACTGATTGAAAATTTTTCTGACTGGAAGGGCCATGAAGAACAGGAACATGTTTTTGCATTCTTCTCTGCTGAAGAATTTCTCAGCCTGAAAAAGAAATCTTCACAATTGAAGTTTGTAACAATCAGCATCGGCGATATCTCCGATGAATTGCTGGATCAATTGAAGGAGGATCCTGCTGCAGTGATTGTGCTCACTACAGAAAATTTCAACGGCATGATGGAACAGCGGCGCGTATTTTTCGACCTTCTGACCAAACAAATCAATAACCCTGTCATCATCAAACGGAAGTTCGAAAATTTGCTGCCTGATGAATTAACACTTTATGCAGCGACAGATCTCGGTGCATTATTGCTGGATGGTTTGGGTGATGGTGTTTGGCTCGATGCTTCCGAGCATTTATCCGATACGGTCAACCGGCTTTGTTTTGGCATTCTGCAGGGAACACGTCAACGCATCTCTAAAACGGAATACATCTCCTGCCCATCCTGCGGCCGTACGCTGTTTGACCTTCAGGAAACCACTGCTGCCATCCGTGCGCGTACGCATCATTTGAAAGGGGTTAAAATTGCCATCATGGGTTGCATCGTGAATGGTCCTGGTGAAATGGCCGATGCAGATTACGGATATGTGGGAAGTGGTATTGGAAAGATTACTCTTTATAAAGGAAAAGAAGTGGTTAAGCGATCAGTTGATGCGCAGGTGGCAGTTGATGAACTTATTGGGTTGATCCGCGAAAATGGAGACTGGGTGGAAGAGCATTAAACCAGAAGAGCTATATTATCCGGGAGAATCTAACTAAAGATCAGCATCCTCTCCTGCCTTCTTCTTATGATTGACATACCAGTAATAACCAATTGCACCTACAAGCGCATAAGGCACCACCAGCAGGTACATGATACCAATATTCAATCCTTTTGCATC
>JBDSEW010000080.1:0-7231 GCA_039919825.1 Chitinophagales bacterium
AGTGAACCGGCAGTATAACTTTCAAAGTCATCTGATAAAATGGTCGTTTGACCCGAAACGACGAATGGCAAAACTGTTGCTGCAAGTAATAAAATCTTTTTCATGGTTGTGAGTTTTAGAATTCCAAATTTAACTTTTATAATCCAAAGAATAAAAAATAAAATATAAGAAAAATAAGTTGGAAGAAGCCCTAACCTTTACCTAATAAATCCCCTGATATCACGTTCTCACAGAATAACTCCGAATCAGTATCTTGCCCCAGTGTTAGAAGTATCGGTCATCATTGTTAACTACAACGTACGGTTCTTTCTCGAGCAGACATTGTTGTCTGTGAAGAAGGCTGTGCTTTCTATTAATGCAGAAATTATTGTGGTGGATAATAACTCTGTTGATGGATCCGGCGAGATGATTCAGGATAAATTTCCAGACATTGTTTATATCGTGAACAAATTGAATATGGGTTTTGCAAAAGCCAACAACCAGGGCATTGCAATTGCAGAAGGCAAATTTGTTTTGTTGCTGAATCCGGATACTATTGTGGAGGAAGACACTATTGAAAAGTGCATTCAATTTATGCAGGCACATCCTGAAGCAGGAGCGCTGGGCGTAAAGATGCTCGATGGAAAGGGAAATTTCCTTCCCGAATCAAAACGGGGTTTCCCTTCACCGGCTGTGGCCTTTTATAAAGCGTTTGGTTTGTCAGCACTGTTTCCAAAATCAAAATTGTTTGGTGGTTATCACCTCGGTTATCTTTCCGAAAATGAAACGAATGAAGTGGATGTGCTGTCAGGTGCGTTTATGTTTATCCGCAGAGCTGCGTTGGATAAAGCCGGTTGGCTCGACGAGTCATTCTTTATGTATGGCGAAGACATAGATCTCTCCTACCGCATCGTAAAAGCGGGGTTTAAGAATTACTACTTCGCAGGTACCCGCATTATTCATTACAAGGGAGAAAGTACCAGGAAAGGCACTATGAATTATGTACGTATGTTTTACCAGGCCATGATCATATTTACACAGAAACATTTCAGCAGCGGCGGCGCTGGTTTTTACATATTCATGCTTAAGGTAGCCATTTACCTCCGAGCAGTATTGTCGGTTGTGTCTTCTTTTATGCGTCAGTGGAGTTTGCCGATCGCAGATGCACTCATCATGTATGGTGGCATGATCCTGTTAAAGAATTACTGGCAATACAATGTAAAGGTTGCGGAAGGACTTACCTACCCGCAGGAATATATTTACCTCATCATTCCGGGTTACATTTTGGTCTGGCTCACCTCGGTATTTTTCAGTGGCGGGTATGAGAAAAATGCACGGCCGGCACGCATCATACGTGGCTTGTTCTTCGGCACTATTGCGATTGCGGCCATTTATGGTTTTCTACCGGAAACAATGCGTTTTTCGCGGGCTATGATCATACTGGGTTTTATGTTTGCGTTGTTTACAATGATTGGAATACGCCTGGCTTTTCATTTCCTTAAATTTAAAAACCTGCGGTTGGGGGAATTGCGCGAAAAGAAACTGATTATTGTTGGAAACGAAGAAGAATCGCAGCGGGTAGAGATGTTACTGAACCAGGCAAAAATTAAAAATGATTTCATCGGCTACGTTTCCGTTCAACATGAAAACCATCTCAGTGCTCACCATTTAGGTGATGTGCACCAGCTATCCGAAATAGCACGCATTTATAAAATTGAAGAAATTATCTTCTGTTCGAAAGATATTTCTTCACAGGATATTATAGAATGGATGACCAACATCGGACCGGAGCTGGAATACAAAATTGTTCCGGAGGATTCGCGCAGCATTATCGGCAGCAACTCAAAAAATGCACCAGGCGAATTATATACGATAGATATTAAACTGGCCATCGCTGATCCCTTTAACAAGCGAAGCAAACGGTTGTTCGACCTGGTAGCAGCATTCTTCCTGCTGCTTACTTTTCCGGTGAATATTTTTATCATCAAAAACCCGCTGGGGCTGATCTCCAATATTTTCACGGTGCTCCCGGGGAAAAAGAGCTGGGTGGGTTATTCGGGCAACGCACATCAGCAATTTCAGCTACCTCCTATCAAAGCAGGTATTATCACTCCTATTGATGAACTGCAAACATCCACTCTGAATGATGGTGCGATATCACGTATCAATTTATTGTATGCAAAGGATTATAGTGCTACACAGGATGCTGAATTATTTCTGAAATGCTACAGGTTGCTGGGGAGGAGATGAATAAGCGCGAAGACGCAAAGGCGCCAAAAGAGGTTCGGTTGACGATATTCTTAACGACTTAACCTCCAGGTGCTAAAGACAATAGGCTGCTATTGCTCGTACCTTTCATATCAGGAAATTTTCATCTGAGCAACATGAGCCATTCAGCCACCACAAACCGTAACCCTGCAATTATTTCTGCGTAACACCCCGTGTTCCTTAAACTCTTTTCCATTCCTCTATTTCCGTTTCCATCTTAAATCCACTGCTATGAAAAACCTGCTGTTGCTCCCGTTGCTCTTGTCAGCATTGTTTGCTTATTCACAGATACCTTCTGCCTGGAACAGCGTTGGTCCGGGTGGTGGCGGTGCACTTTTCAATCCATCCATCAATCCGGCAAATACCAATGAATATTATGTGGCCTGTGATATGAGTGAATATTTTCACACCATCGACTATGGAAACACTTACAACATACTTGATTATAAAAATATTCAGAGCGGTTCCAACGGGGTGATTCGTTTCACCAATAATGCAAACATTCTTTACGCCATTCAGGATGCCAATGACCTTGCTGTTCCGGTAAAGAGTGCTGATGGTGGACAAACATGGAATGCCTTACCAGGAAACCCCGACCCTTTTGAATATGTCTATTACCTCTTTGCGAATTATGATAATCCCAATATAATGATCATGAGTTATTACAGTCAACTGTACATAACACTAAACGGTGGAACCTCTTTCACGTTAGTACACAATGCCAATAACAGTGGTACCGGTATCGTGCTGGCAGGAGTTTTTTTTGATGGCAATACTATTTACATAGGAACAAATGATGGTTTGTACGTTTCAACGAACGGAGGCACTTCCTTTTCATTGAATACCGCAACAGGCATTCCTACGAACCAGGCTATTTATTCATTTGCCGGTGCGAAGGTGGGAGGCACTACCCGTTTTTTTTCACTGGCAGGAACGAAAGGAAATATCTATGCAGGACTTCCGGGGTATGATTACTGGCAATTTGCGAAAGGGGTATATGGGTTGGATTATGGTGCCGGAAACTGGACCGTGAAACAAACGGGCATCAATCTGAATGTTGATTTTCCAATGGTAATAGGAATGGCTGAAAACGATATTAATACCTGTTACCTGGCGGGAAGTAACACAACAGGATATCCCAATGTTTTAAAAACCACAGATGGTGGAAGTGGATGGACGCATGTATTTAATGCACAGGGTAATGTAAATATCAACAGTGGCTGGTGCGGCAGTGGTGGTGACCGTGACTGGGGATATGCAGAAGTATTTTTTGGATTGAGTGTTGCAAAGTATGATGCCACTAAAGTAATCAGCACGGATTATGGCTACGTGCATAAAACCAGTGATGGTGGTGCAACCTGGAAGCAGGCATACTTAAGTGCTGCAGATCAAAATGCAGCCGGTGCTTCAACTCCCAAAGGCAAAAGTTATCATGGTATAGGAATCGAAAACACTACCTGCTGGCAGTTGATGTGGATCGATCAGAATAATTTGTGGGCGGGCTTTTCTGATATAAAAGGTGTTCGCAGCAATGATGGAGGAGCATCGTGGAACTTTAACTATACGGGCAACGATCAGAACAGCACGTATCGCATTGTTCGTAATCCTTCGAACGGATATTTATATGCGGCTGTTTCTACCATTCACGATATGTACCAGAGCACGCGATTGCAGGATGCAACTCTCGATGTTTCCAACTCCGGGAAAATAATTTATTCAACAGATAATGGGCTTACGTGGTTATTGCTGCACGATTTCAGCCACCCTGTATTCTGGCTTTCAATCGATCCGAATAATTCGAATACGATGTATGCAAGTGTGATCAATCATGGAAGCAACCTGGGTGGAATTTATAAATGCACCAATCTACAAAACAACAGCAGCTCTGCCTGGACCAAACTTCCATCTCCACCACGTACTGAAGGCCATCCTGCAACAGTAAATGCATTGAATGATGGAAAAGTGGTCTGTACTTATTCGGGAAGAAGAGATGCTGCAGGAGCATTCACCCCAAGCTCCGGTGTTTTTATTTATGATGGAACTTCCTGGACAGATGTTAGTGTGAACTCCGGAATGTATTACTGGTGTAAGGATATTGTGGTTGATCCTAATGATGTAGATCAAAACACCTGGTATGTGGGTGTATTTAAAGGGTGGGGAAGCACGGAGGTGAATAATGCCGGCGGTGGATTGTATAAAACCACTAACCGTGGAACTTCATGGACAAAAATAAATTCTTCAGACCGTGTTACGTCCATCACTTTTGATCCGGGTAATGTAAACCGCATTTACATGACCACTGAAACGCAGGGGCTGTGGTACAGTGATAATGTAAATAATGCAACACCATTATTCTCCCAGGTTACCTCTTATCCATTCCGGCAGCCGGAAAGGGTTTATTTCAATCCTTACGTTGCAGGTGAAGTGTGGGTGGCCAGTTTCGGTAACGGCATGCGCGTGGGAAGTGCATGTGCCGCTCCTTCGGTTACTATTGCTGCAAGCGGAGCAACTACTTTTTGTAAAGGAGGCATTGTAATACTTACTGCATCAGCAGTTGGAGCAGTTACTTATCAATGGAAGAAAAACAATGCAAATATCAATGGCGCAACAGCTACAACGTATTCAGCAACCAAAACAGGCAGCTATAGCTTAACCATAACAGGAACATGCGGAACTGCTACATCAAATAGTATTGGTGTCACTCAAAATGCAAATCCTGTTGCAACTATTTCTCCAGCGGAAACCGTAAACATGTGTGCCGGTGAAAACACTTTATTAACTGCGAACTCAGGAAGCGGATTCAGTTATCAATGGATAAAAAATGGAAGTAATATCATTGGTGCAACTAACATTACCTACAATGCAACATTGGCAGGCACTTACAAAGTGAAGGTTACCAAAAATTCAACGGGCTGTTCAAAAACATCAGCAGGTACAATCGTGAATATTACCTGCAAGGAAAATAACCTTTCAAGCAGGGGAGAAGAATTATTACTGAATGTCTTTCCTAACCCATTTGTGAATGAGGTTACCCTCCAGTTTCCTCCTGATAAAACCTATGATCTCCGGATCAGCAATGTGCTCGGGCAGGAAATGATTACAATTGAAACGGTGCAGGGCACTATTGCAGCAGGCGCTGAATTGAAGCCCGGAGTTTATTTTTTAGAACTCCGCAGCAATGGCACACTGTTGGCAACAATCAAAATGGTGAAGGTGCAATAGCTATTAAAGTTAATTTCGGGAAAATTTCACCACAACCTGAGCATTTTTTGCCCAGGTCTTTTTATTATTTAAGGGAATACGCAGATATATACTAACATAAGTGATCATTTGTGTCTGCGGATGTTCATTTATGTGGCACTACGTTTGCAAATCCTTCACCAAATTATTATTCACCTAACAAAAATTAAAATGAAGTTCAAAACCATTCTTACAGTTGCTTTTTTGGCTGCAGTTTTTAACACACAGGCACAAAATATTTCAATTGGCCCCTCAGTAGGGTTTCAGCATTCCTGGATATCTTCGGAATTGCCTGACTCCACTTCCAATACTATTCATCCAGGGTTCAACGGAGGTGTGTCATTGGTTTACTCTACCGAATCGCATTTAGGTCTCGGAGCGGATTTAAAGTACTCTACGGAAGGTACATCTGTTAAAACGGAATTCCAAAATGTACAAACAGTTACTGACTGGAATACCAGTTACATAAGACTACCAATAAGACTCATTTACTTTTTAGGAGAATATGGACATGCTATAAGGCCTAAAATATTTCTGGGCCCGACACTGGGCGTGCTTCTTTCTTCAAAATCGGAAGATGTCGATGTAAAGGAATTCACCAACGGTTTTGATTTTGGTGTGCATGGTGGCGTTGGTTTAAACATCCGTTTGATGGAAAGAATCTGGCTCAATACTGATGTAACCTATACGCAAGGATTGTCTGACGTTACTGTAAGTGATTTTGATGATTCCAAAAATCACAATGGAAACATAGCTTTAAATGCAGGATTACTATTTGGTTTTTAGGAATTGCAATTTCCTACTAGTAAAGGTGCCGCTATGCTTAAAGCAGGCGGCACCTTTTTTTATGCATTGTTTTCAAAAAACACTCCTGCAACAGGTGCAGGAATATTCCTGTGGAGGGATAGATAATATCAATATTTTTGTACTGTAAAAATCCATTAAATGCAGTACACCACTAACGTTTTCCCTGAAGAAACACTCAATCCTTCCGACTGGTCATCTAATGATATGCTGGGATCGGAAATGGTGACCCGACATGATGCAATTTCTGCAAACATTACGCGACAGGGCAACCTGGCAGCCACCTTCCGAAGCCGCTATCAGGCATTTTCAATCGGCTATTCCACGTGAAGGCACATCACTGAAACAAGTGTATGATGAATTCTAACAACATGTGCTTCCATTTCATACAGGAAATATTCACCCAGGATGCTGGGGTTGGGTGATGGGAACTGGTTCCTCTTCAGCAATGCTGGCTGAAATGCTGGCTTCCGGAATCAACCTGAACCAGGGAGGTGGAAATCAAATAGGTGGCAGAGTAGAACAGAAGGTAATAGTTTGGTTCAAGGAATTATTTGGTTACCCGAAGGAAGCAAGCGGGTTAGTGGTAAGCGGTGGTTCTATGGCCAACCTGATCGGACTTACTGTAGCACGTTATGCCAAAGCTGATTTTGACTTGCGCAAGGAAGGAATTTATGGTTCAAAGAAAAGAATGATGGTATATGCATCTTCAGAAGTACACAATTGTTCTAATAAAGCAGTAGAGTTGCTGGGTTTGGGAAGTGAATCGTTGCGGCTCATTCCTGTCAATGATAACTATGAGATGAATATAGAAGCACTCGCAAGACAAATTAAACAGGATCGTGAGCAGGGCATGCAGCCGTTTTGCGTAGTGGGTACTGCAGTAACTGTGAATACCGGCGCAGTGGATGATTTAAATGCACTCGCTGACCTTTGTGAA
>JBDSEW010000090.1:0-6499 GCA_039919825.1 Chitinophagales bacterium
ACCACTGGTTATTTTTTCCAATATCGTGCTTTCGGTGAAACAACATGGATATCGCTTACCGCTGCTACGAGCAACATTAATCTGACTGGACTTTTTCCAGCAACCCTATACGAAGCGCAGGTTGCGAATGATTGTGGCACCAATAATTCTGCATGGTCAGCTTCTACCATTTGGGAAACAGAATACTTCCGTCTTGCAGGGGATGTTGATATGGTTTCTTCGTTCAATGTATTCCCAAATCCTTCCAATGGTATCTTTAATGTAAATTATACCGGTTCGACTGAAAATGCCCCGGTAGAAATTACTGTTCAGAATATGTATGGACAGATTATATTCAATTTAACCAGGCAATCTGTTTTAGGTGTGAATGAACAACAAATTGATCTGCACAAGGCTGCTGCCGGACTCTACTTTGTGAGCATTAAATCAGGAGGTAAAGAAGTTAAAACATCGTTGATGGTTAAGTAATTAAACTGTCATCTTCTTAAGATGAAAAAATCCCGGCAATGCCGGGATTTTTTTTAACATTAATATCTTCCGACTAAGTTTGAAAACGGATTTCAAAAAAATGTTGGACAGCAAAACTGGTAAATCAAGGGCCAACATATTTGGTGGTTTTCGGATGAAACTTTTGCCATGAATGCCAAAACTCCTGGTAAGCAGGTACTTTTAAAAGTTTATAACTGCTCAAGGGTCCTGCTACACATTCACCTTCATAATTCCAGGCTGAATTTGTTTTTGAATCATAGATAAGGTTCAGCGAATCTATCCTGTTGAACTGCAATGTATTTCCATTAACACTTCTGTTCCAGGCATGAAAAGACATCATGTCTTTTTCTATTACTATTAAAACCGGAATGGAATTCAGCATGTCATTTAATGGGGTCAAATTCTTCAGCTCAATCCAATCATAAGCTCTGGCTGAATCACCTGATGTTATTCCAATCACCCAGGATTTAGGTTGCCACGAAGTTGAAGCCGTTCCCTCAAGGTTTCCCCCAATAGTTCCCTCATCGTAACCACTGAGCGTAGCATATTCTGAGGTGAAATCAGGATCAGCTTGTAATATCCTGGTATCAGGATGCATGCCAATCCAGGACCTCAATGTCATTTGCTGTGAAGGCAGTTCAGTAAGAAATTTCCCCTTTTGAGAACCCGCAACCGCCTCACCATTTTCCTGTCTCCACCAGCTCTTGGTAATCTGGTCTTCGAGCATTGCATTGAAATTATCCATTCCTACCAGTCGAAATTGCTGAAATTTGCCATCGATCAATGGGCTATATAACCTACCTGTTCTGCAAACGGTACAATAAGTTGCCAGTAGCGGCACACCACCTACAGTATCATTTACCTGGTGATGGTAACCGATAATCTGGATCGGATAACAGGAAGACTGACCGTTGATTTCTGTTCCAATCACCAGTTGATTTAAGTCTACCGAATTGTTGCTTGCCTTTAGGAATATCTTATGCTCCGGCACCAAAAACATTTTATCTGCCTGCATCACTTGTGTTGTCATGTAAAGAACAATGCCAGCTATACCCGCAAAAAACACTGTGATAATTTTTTGCCACCATTTTCCTTTTGCTATCAACTGATAGAAAGAAATAATGATCATTCCAATACCGGCTATTCTGAAAAACAGGATATAAGAGTGGAGGAAATAGGCGATATCAACAGTGTTATTAAGCTGACTTCCCGGAAAAGGCATAATAAAATAAATACGCAGCAATTCGGGCAACACCAACAGCAGCCATCCCAAAGCAAATAGCAATCCGGATCTCATGTGCAGATTGTTTTATGGCTGCGAAAATAACCAATCATCAATTAAAAGAGAAGAGCATTCAGGTGAAATAATTTGAAAGCGAATACGCTTCAAACCAGGTTATTCAAGTCTCTGAAAATCTGAGCTGCTAATCAGGAATTCTCTTCAAGGTATCTTCCTCATATCGAAGCATATACACTGATTTGTTTTCATAGTACCATACTCCTTTTGTATTACCTGGTACCGGAACAGGTTCCAAACTAAATCGCTCCGCTAATTCACTGGTGCCATTTTTCTTAAATGAATCCTCAAGATCAGTTCCGTTTTTTAAAAGCAGGCTGCCAAAATACATCACCTGGTCGTAACCCTTCACGGCATAGTCACTTGGATTCATGTTGAATTCCCTCACATACATGTCTTTAAAATGAGTAGCTGTTACAGAAGTTTTATCGAGCCAAAAATTTTGCGTGATATGTGTTGAAGTGTTTGCAAGTTGTTCCTGGGGAATGAGGTCGAAATTTATCCAGGTAGGCATTCCGAAAACATCCATTAAAAATCCATCTGTAATTCCATTGAGTTGTTTAATTACATTACGAACGAAAAGCGCATCATTGGAAGGTATTATAATTAGATTTCTGTGATCATCAAATAAAAATTCCTTTACCTGCCCAATTTTTTTTTCACTGCTATCTGTCAATTCAATAAATCTTAAAGAGTTTCCACTTATACTTTCCTGAAGCAACTGATAGTCTTTAAAGTATTTTACCAGCTCAAGTTCAGCCGGACGCTTCCTGTATAATAGAATAACCTTGCCAGCGGGCTTATTTTTGCTGATGTAGTCGTAAATTTTTTCGCAATGAGTTCGCATCGTAGCATTTGCCAGCAAATAATATGGATTGGGGTTATTACCAATAGCTGTTACTGAAAAAGGAGATACCAGCCAGATTTTATTTTTCATTGAAAATTCACAGGTAATCTTTAGGCTGCTGTTGCCAACTGGCCCGATTATTAAATCGGCTGATTTCAAGTCAGGTTCAAGCAGTCTTTTTTTTAATTGGGTCGTATCCATTCCAACATCATAGACTACCATTTTTGCTTTTAAGCCCATCTTCTTCAATGTATCCAGCGCAATCATTGCACCCTGGTAATATTCTGCTGCCAACTGACTTTCTTCAGGAAAATAATATTCAGAAGATTCATTTAAATCTGTAATAAAAACTTTACTTCCCTGAAAAGGAAGCAGCATAGCAATAGTATATTCATTTTTACCCGGTAGTTTTTTTTCGGTGGGTGGAACAATGGGCTCCTTTTTTATTTCCGCCGGAGCAGCAGGGGGTTGGTGATGTGAAATATCACCTTGTGAACTCCCTGTTGATTGGGTAGTACCACATGAATAAAAATAGAAGCAGCTGAGCAGGAGCAAAAGACTATTCCCACTCAATAGTTGCAGGCGGCTTTGAGCTGATGTCGTACACCACACGGTTGATTCCTTTTATGTTATTAATAATTTCATTCGAAACAGATGCAAGAAACTGGTAGGGAAGGTGGCTCCAGTCAGCAGTCATGCCATCAGTGGATTCTACAGCCCTGAGACAAACAACATTCTCATATGTTCTTTCATCACCCATGACGCCAACAGATTGCACTGGCAGCAGGATGGCACCCGCCTGCCACACTTTATCATACAAATCATGCTTTTTTAGTGCTGAAATAAAAATTTCGTCAGCCTGCTGCAGAAGCCTGATCTTATCATCGGTAATAGTACCGAGAATGCGGATAGAAAGCCCTGGCCCCGGAAATGGATGACGGTTTAATATTTCAGCAGGGATTTTCAACTGAGCCCCAACTCTTCGAACCTCATCTTTAAAAAGCAATCGCAACGGTTCAATTATACTAAGCTGCATTTTTTCAGGAAGGCCTCCCACGTTATGATGGCTTTTTATCGTTTGGGATGGGCCATGCACAGATATTGATTCAATAACATCAGGATAAATAGTGCCCTGTGCCAGCCATTGAATGTTATCGAGTTTATGAGCCTCCTCTTCAAAAACACGAATGAATTGCTCACCGATTACCTTTCTCTTCTTTTCAGGATCCGTTACTCCCTTTAATCCGTTCAGAAATTGTCTGCTCGCATCAACTCCGTCAATATTTAAACCCATTTGTTCATACGTCTTCAGCACCTGCTCAAATTCATTCTTTCTCAGAAGGCCGTTGTTTATAAAAAAGCAAAAGAGGTTCTTGCCGATTGCCCGGTGCAGTAATGCTGCTGCAACAGTCGAGTCAACCCCGCCTGAGAGTGCAAGCATTACATGATTATTTCCGACCTTCTTTCGAATCTCATCAATAGCAGTTTGAATAAATGATGCTGGTGTCCAATCTTGGAGGCAACCACAAATACCAACGCAAAAATTTTCAAGCATTTTTTTTCCTTCTATAGAATGGATTACTTCAGGATGAAACTGGAGGCAATATACTGGCTGCTCATAAGCATTTCTTTTACTCCTGTAAGCAGCAATATCAATACTACCTGAGCTGGCAATCAGTTCAAAATTGGGTGGTATTTTCGAGATGGTATCTGCGTGCGACATCCAAACTTGCGAATCCGCTTTAACATCCTTTAGAAACGGATCATCCTTTATTAGCAGGTGCACCATTGCGCGACCATATTCACGCTTTTGAGATCTCATCACTATTCCTCCGAGTTTCGACGCTATCAATTGAGCACCATAGCAAACACCAAGAACAGGGAATTTACCGAGTATACCGGTAAGATCAATATCTGCGAAATTGGGATCATGTACAGAGAAGGGGCTACCGGAAAGAATGACTCCCTTAATGTCTTTATCCGGTGCGGGAAAATGATGGAAGGGGTGTATTTCACAATAAATATTCAACTCTCTTACACGCCGGGCTATCAACTGGGTGTACTGGGAGCCAAAATCTATAACAAGAATCTTTTGCATTGGGAGCAAAGGTATTGGAAAGAAGGAAGGGATCAAAAACGCTTTCTGATTATGTTTCCACAATCCTCAGCATTGGGTTCAAAGAAAAGGTTGATACAAGGCATTCAATTTTTTATTACTTTTTCGCAGGTCATTCTATTCCATTATTATGTTGCATTTGAAACAACTTTCATTTTTCTCCCTGTGGGCAACCCTGACCTGTTTGATTATTGCAGAAAGGTCACACGCTCAAACCCCGGTTTACAAAAATTATACGGTAAATGATGGTTTGCCAAGCCAGGTAGTCTATTGCGCCTTGCAGGATAAAGAAGGCTATATGTGGTTTGGGACAGATGCGGGGGTTAGCCGGTTTGATGGGAGGCACTTTGTGAATTTCACAAGTAATGATGGATTGTCGGATAATGAGGTATTAAAGGTCTTTCAGGATTCAAATGATAGGATATGGTTTCTTATGGCCAATGGTACAATCAGTTATTTTTTGAAAGGGAAAATTTACACTTCCCTAAATGATAGTTCCTTAAAGAAAGTCAAAACCAGGAGGGAATTAATGTCATTTCTGGAAGACCGTAATCATAATTTATGGTTTGGATCTGCAGGAGGACAATTGATTTTTATACCCCGTCAAGGTCAAGTCCGTGTTTTGGATGTTGACTCAGAGATGTTTCAGGGATCTAATAGTTTGGTATATGCATTTCAGGATAGTACTGAAATGATGCTTATTGTAGGTTCTTTTCTTTACAGGATGAAAGATTTTCATTTATCATTAATCGATACAACCTGTTATATCAATAAGAGTACGGTGTATGTTGTTGAGGAATCCCTTGATACAACCACCGTTGCAATAAGTTTTAAAGATGGGATTGGAAAAATTAAGGAGGGTAAAATAATTCCACTGCTTCGTAAAGAAAATATTCCAAATTATGAATTGGTCCAACGAATGTATATTGACAAAAAGGAAGGCATCTGGTTGTTTGCTTCCAACCTTACTACCTTATTTTTTGAAAAAACAAAAAATGGATACTATCAAAAGGCCTCTTACTTAGAGGGAATTTATGTTGCAAGTGTTTTTATAGACAACGAAGAAAGTAAGTGGTTTTGTACTATTGGGAGTGGACTTTTACGGCTGACCAAATACGAAGATCAGATAAAATTGTTTGAAGGAAATTCCATTAATAAGGAGGTTTGGAGTGTCAACCTTGATAAAAGCAATAGAATTTGGTTTGGAGATGGATTAAGGAAAGTGTATCGAATTAATGATGATTCAATAGACTTTTCAATAGATTTAGGGAATGAACACTTTAAAATTGGTAGAATTACCAGAATTGCTTTTGACAATCAAGGCTACATCTGGTGCACCCTTGGTAATGGAGTAGTTTGCTTAAAGGAACAGGCTAATAAAAAAGTTATAATAGAAGAGGTTAGAACATTAAGTAATCTGAGATCATTCAACTCCAAGTATTTTAGGCTTGACAGAAACAATCAACCTTTTTTTTGTAGCAACAAAGGTGTTCAGAAAATTTATCAAATCAATGGCAAATATGTCTTTGATAATTATATCCCTGAACTTTTAGACCCTTTTTCAAAAGTGTTTTGCCTGTATTTTGATGATAGGAATTGCATTTTTTATGAAAAGTTTAATATGCTTATTTCATTTGATGGTGAAGAGGTGAAAAGGTATTCAGAATTAACAACTCAATTCAAATCTCAAATTTCGTCTATTGAAGGGTTTCAGGATTCTATTCTTGTTATCGCCACATATGGCAACGGC
>JBDSEW010000138.1:0-9836 GCA_039919825.1 Chitinophagales bacterium
CATGAAAACCAATGGGTTAACAATCTGAAATCTTTGATCATTTGAAAAGTATTCACTTTGTTTTGCTGCTGACAGTAGGTCATCAAAACTTGATCCATCCACAATTAACCGGAAAATATAAATTCCGCTGTGGGGTATTTCCGAAAGATTGAATTCCCTTTTAAATGCATTTTTTCGTAATCAGCATTTCCTGTGAATGAATTGTGTTTTCATGAGGCGGGAGATTGATATAATAGAATAAGGTATAATAATTCGCACAGCACTGAATTGGCTGTTCGGCAAAGTTTAAACTGTAGAGTGATTGAATATTCTTGTTACGCATTACTGTTTCAGGAGTTTTCCTGAAACAACCTTATTTCCTGAATTAACCCGGTAAAGATATACACCTCCTGTTAATGATGACAGATGAATACTATTTGAACCTGGCTGCAGTATAAGGTCTTTCGATTTTTGTCCCATTAAATTGTACAATTGAAACACACCAGTTTCATTTGATCTTAAGATTTGAACAATTACTTGATTGAGATCGGGTGAAATAGAAACCCTGATATAAGAAGGATCAACTGGAGCAGAGGTGGCAGTTGCCAGCAGTGATTTTTGAACAGCAGCAAATGCATCAATAATACCGAAGCCGAATGTATTATTGGGAAGGGAGGTTGACACATCATCTCCGCAACCATCGAAAGTAAATGCAGGCTGAGCAGTTTCCTCCAGGATGTTTTCGATCAAATCCACTTCACCCGCAAGAGAAGGATTTGCTGAAATCATTAATGCTACAGTACCTGCAACATGAGGGCCGGCCATGCTTGTTCCGCTAAAATAAGCGTACTGGTCTCCGGGAATAGATGATAAAACATCAACTCCCGGTGCCGACACATTGGGCTTTATAAGTTCAATTCCATTAACCTGAGTATTACCCCTGCTGCTGAAGGAGGCCGCATCCATTAGAAAGTCAACAGCTCCGATTGTGAAGCTGTTTTCAAATAAGGCAGGAGGAAACATGATGGTATTGCAAGCCGGGCCATCATTACCAGCAGAAGCAACCACTACAATTCCCGAGGCTTTTACATTGTTGACAACCTCTTCCATCAATGAGAAATTTGTGGGGTCGCAACCTTCCTCTACAGCACAATACCAGGAATTGTTAATTACATGAGGTGCTTGCGCAGGGTCAGGATTTTCATTCGACAGATCAGTAGGAGCAATGAACCATTCAAAACTTTCAAGATAGCTGGCAAGGTTGCCCCATCCACGTTCCATATTGCGCTCTCCAATCCATTTAGCCTGCGGAGCTACACCAATCTCGATGTCACCCTCTTTACCTACCATGGTTCCCATCGTATGCGTGCCATGTCCATAATCATCACAGGGCGCCTGTAAGTTTAAACCACATGGATTGTCGTAATCATTGTGCCAGTCAACGGCATGAATGGCATCGTGCCAATTGTAATTGTGATCAACAGATGCGCCATCCCATCCGCGGTATTGGTTTTTAATAGCAGGGTGTTCCCATTCATAGCCAGTGTCTTCACCACCCACCACCGCACCCTGGCCCTGGTAGCCAAGAGCCCACACAGCAGGAGCATGTATACTGTCAATGCCCCATGGAATTGTGACATCCCGGTTAAAATCGGGGATTGATGAAACGACATCCACCTTGTGAATGGTGGAATTAGCAACTATTTTCAAAACATCAGTTCTTTCTGCAAGTTTATTCAAGAGTATTGCATCGCCTTTCACAAGAATCGCATTTGTAACCCAAAATGATTTAAAATAAACCTGATCATTCTCTAATTGCAGCTTCAGATCTTTTTGCGAGTTTTCTGCAAAAGATGCCAGTGTTTCATAGACAAATTTTCCTTTTGCTTCTTTGCCATGTATTTCCGATGCTGCACCAAGATCCGCCTGAGTTTTCATTATCAGAATAAATTCAAAGGGATCAGTATTCAATATTTTTTCGACAACAGCAGGACTTATTTTACCTGAATTTTCTGTGGTATGTTGTGCACTAACATGTGTAGAATACATGGTAAACAAGCAGATTGCAAGAACCAGCCGGGGAGTGAGTGCCTTCATCATTTGAGCAAAAATAGCAAAGTCTGTTATAAGGTTAAGACACTTTTTTTTAAGGCTTGTGGATGATGCAGTGTCAGTTAACGAAGTCTTTGTTGATAAAAAGGAGGGTGGATTAACTGTCGTGAAGTAACACTGATTGCAGTAATAAATAAATTGTTTAGATTTACTCGGCGATAAGAAGCCATTAATTTAAGAGTACACTGATTAACTTCTTAGCGCTGCCTATGGTGAATAGATCTACCCTCCTTTTATTTTTTGGTTTCCTCCTGGTCGTTCATGCTTCAACAGCACAGCAAACTATTCAGCTGTATTATGAAGATTTTAATGGTGTTGCGCCTGCATTTACGCTCAATAGCGGTGGAATAGGCACTAACTCCGGACCTAACCAGTGGATCATTAATGGTTCATATAGTGGGAATGGCCTTTATCCGGATACTCCTGATGAAACGCAAACTTTTAGCGGAACCATTGCCGGTGCGCCGTTTAGCAATTATCTGCATATTAATGATGTAAACAACACCGCTACTGCCTCCAATTCCAACTATGATCCCACAAGTGCTTCTGATCGTTTGGCTGCAATGAATACCGGTTTTTGTACACTGAGCCTTACAGATGTAACATTCACCTTCTTTTACCTGGCCGAAGGAAATAGTAATGATTATGGTCAATTGTATTATAGCCTGGATGGCGGTTCTTCCTGGATTCTAACCGGTCAGGCGCAATACAACAATACCTCTCTATGGAAATATGAAGTGGTAACAGATCCTGCCTTTAACAATCAGGTTGATATCCGGTTTGCTTTCAGATGGGTAAATAATTCAGGAGTTACCGAGTCAGTACCTTTTTCGATAGATGATATTATTGTTGTTGGAACATACGATGATGTTAATAATCCGGTTACGATTAACATCACCAGTGTAAGCCCTGATCCTGTTTGCCAGGGTGGAATACTGATCATCTTTTTTGAATTGTCGGCACCAATGTGCGATGGTACATACGAGGTGGAATTGTCCAATTCATCAGGAAGTTTCTCCAGTGCTTCTGTGCTTGGTGTATTTACCGTTTTTGCAGGACAAACAAGCGGTGGTGTTGGTGTCTATATTCCTTCCACGGCTCCACCTGGAGGATGTTACGAGGTAAGGATAAACCGAGTATCACCGCCTCCTGAAATCACAGGAACAGCAAGTATTTGTTTTGAAATAGAAGACTGCCCCAACGTTATTACAACCCTGCAGCCTGCTGTAACAATTGGTCCCGATACGCTTTGTGTTCACAGTGTGATTGATGTGCCTTTTTATTCCACGGGCGTATTTAATGCAAGCAATCAATATGTTGCAGAGTTGTCGGATGCAAGTGGAAGTTTTACAAGTCCGCAACTACTTGGTTCTTCACCTGATCCGAATACATATGATCCTTTACTTGGGTCAACACCGGGCAGCGTTTCAGGTTTAGTGCCTGTTACCGCTCCGGGTTGTAATTATTATGTCAGGGTACGCTCTACGAGTCCTGTAGCTATTGGTTCCATCTGGGGACCGTTCTGTATACACAACTGCGATGTGACTACCAATAACATGCAGGACATCTCTGTCTGTATTACCGATAACGTTGGAGTGGATACCACCTTAAACATTGATATCAATACCTGGCCTCCGGGAGCTACCTACGGACCGACCAATCAATTCCAGGTGCAGATACTTGATGTTTCCACTTATTCAATCATCAATACTGGCACTTTAGGTTCTGTTAGTTCTACATCAAGCACTACGCTCACGCTTTCCATTCCAGGCTTGTTAAGCCTCGTGCCGATACTTGGACCTCCCGGTTATGGCTTGTATTACATGAGAATTGTTTCCACTGATGTTGATCCCACGAGCCAGCAATATGGTTCCCTGGTGCATTTACAAATTGGTTATGAAGATACCATCCCACCTGTAATCACTGCTGATGATACACTCATTTGTGCCGGAGATTATCTTACCCTCTTATTTTCTCCTTACCATGTGGGATCGCAATATGAATGGCATTCCCCCAATCTAAATAATGGGGCGCCATTTTTCTGGCCTGGCGCTGGTATCATCATTGGCTTTCCAAGTAATTTTCCTCCAGGAACGTATTGGTTTACCGTTCGGGAATATAATTACGGTTGTTACGGGCCATGGGCCGATACCGTTTATGTCACTATAATTACTACGCCTGCAACAGGAATTGCAGGTCCACTCAGTGTGTGCGAAGGAGACACGCTGAATTATAACGTCACGTTCTATTCGGGAACATATTATGAATGGGCGACCACCTGGGGAGATATTATAGATACATCGAACAATGAAATTACTGTGGTATTCGACTCTACCGGTAGTGTAACAGTTTCTGTATTTGCATTGAATGAATGTGGCCAGTCCAACGGCTCCAAAGTTCTCAATGTGCATCCATTGCCCGAAATAACTGCACCTCCTGATACTGCTGTTTGTCCGGGTGCAATGGTGGCCCTGAATGCTGTGAGTAATGCAACCAATGTTAACTGGACAATCAGTGGTGGAAGCGGAGGTACACCCAACCCAACCATTGTGACAGCAGTGGATACCAATGCAACTTATGTCGTCACGGCTATAACAAGCTTTGGTTGCGATAAAACAGATACCACACTCATCAATGTTTTTCCTCCTGTATTGGCTGGTGCCGATGCTTTCGACATCACCTGTAATAGTGCTGACGATGGCATTGCCATAGCGTTAGCTGATAGTGGGTTATCTCCATATCAGTATCTCTGGAATTCGGCACCGCCACAAACGTCGGATACTGCTACGGGACTTCCTCCGGGAACCTACACAGTAATAGTTACCGATGCAAACGGATGTAAAGACACTACGTTTGTTACGATTGATGAACCTCCTGCGATTTCATTAGAGATGCTGACTACCCCTGAATCATTTTACCAGGCGCACGACGGAACTGCGACGGCAACGCCCTATGGTGGAACAGAACCTTACAGCTATTCGTGGAACACAGATTCAACGCAATACTCAGCAACTGCTACAGGGCTAAGTTCGGGTTGGTATATAGTTGAAGTGACGGATGTGAATGGTTGTAAAGCGATTGATTCTGTGTTTGTAGAGTCCGCACCCAACACGTTGGGTATTCCTAACGCCTTTACTCCGAATGGTGATGGATTAAATGATTTCTTCGCGGTACACAACCTGAATGTAGCTGTTTATACCTGCAAGGTATTTAACCGCTGGGGCCAACTGGTGTTTTTCACAAGCGATATTGATGAAGGATGGGATGGTAACTTCAACGGAAGAACAGAACAGAATGGCGCCTATGTTTACCTGATCAGTGTAACTTACCTCGATGGAACATCTGAAACAAGGAAAGGAAATGTGACATTGCTTCGTTAGCATGCAGGGATAATCATTTTCGATAGCGCGACTATTTTTCTAACTGCCTTCAAGCGGATTACATTTATATTGGTTATGCCCGTAGTATATAATCACATTCAGGTCCTTCCATTTATGACGAAGTATTATCTTGCCCGGTATAATGCACATTATGAATACAACGCACCAGAAGCGGTTGCTGATTTTTGGGTCTGGTTATTTCATTATCTACCTCGTTGCTGCAATACTGCTTTCTGAAGAGCGTATCTTTCTGGATGGGTCTTATTATTTCTTTCACGTGGTGCAATCAGAAAATTTTTGGGTAGAGCACCAGCGGTTTATTCTTATTCCTTCACAACTTCTCACGTGGACAGCAGTAAAACTGCACTTCCCATTACAAATAGTGCTGTTGATGAATTCCGTCAACCCGGTACTTTATCTTTTCCTATTATTTTTTATTTGTGTTTATGCATGGAACGATGAAGCTGCCGGTTGGGTATTGTTATTGCTGAGTGTTTGCGGAGTTTACTTTCTTTATTTCGTTCCTATGTATGAAGTTTGGTATGGAGCAGTACTGCTTGTGTTTTTTTCTTCAATGATGCACCGGCAATTTTACCGGACACCTTTACAACTCCTTTTACTGGGTGTTACAGTTGTTACCTTGCTTTTTTCATACCCACTCATGATCTTTGGGTTTATATTTTTTGCCACGTTTCATTTTTTGGAAATTAAAGCTATTCCAAAAAAGGTGGCAGTCCTTTTTTTAATGGTTATAATTGGCTGGTTGGTATGGAAGACTTTATTTATTTCAGATTATGAAAATGGCAAGATCAGTTATCCTTTTTCCCGTATAGGAATCACCATCCGGGAAAATCTGGGATCAATAGGAAACATCAAGGCGCTTTTGTCCTTTTTATTTTCTGTGTATGCAGAAGCAATGATCATGATGGTGATTGCAGTGCTATTGCTTGTTTTCAGAAAGAGGTATTTGAAAGCGGCATTGATTGTATTGTTTTCCAGCGGATATATTCTGTTAATTAATGTCACTCACGGCTTCCCCTGGAACCATTCCAATTACTATGAAAGAATGTATCTCTTATTGATACCCTTGTGCATGCTGCCATTTCTGCGGGAAGTTTACCTGTTATCAAAGCAAAAATTACTTTTTGAAATCGTATTTATATGCATCATTCTTTTCAGGGGAATACAGATTGTTCAGCATTCAAAAGTTTATAGCGATAGAGTTGAAAGGGTCAGGCAATTTATTCAACCTGCCCAAAAGCAGGGAGGATCAAAGTTTTTTGTAACCGGCGAACAATATCCCGGCGACCCTGCTTTGGATGAATGGAGTTTTCCTATGGAAGCCCTTATCTTTTCTTCGTTGAAGACCCCGGAGCACACCGTGATTGTCTCTCTGAAAAATGACCTGGATGCGACGGACGTGAATTCATTATTGAATGACCAGACCTTTCATCTCCGGTTGAATGAAGTGCGTGAAGATGTATGGCTCAATGAGCATTATTTTAAACTGCAACACGGTAAATATACAGAGCTGAATAAAAATCAGAATTGATCAGCAGTAATAAAATTTCCGGTTGCCGATGTTCACATTGGCTATTTTTTTGAAGAAAATATTACGGCCGATCCGGAGTACCGTATACATAAGAACTGCCTGCAACATATTTGCACCTTTGCATCACAGGAATTTTCCAAGTCTTGAATCATTGTTTCCAACGAAATCAGTAACTCTTTCATTTACCCATTTAGCGCTTGTAAAGATCTTGTTATTGGTATCGTCATTAAATGGCAAAAAGGTCTTCATTACCACTTCGGGATAATTCATTTTCAAATGGTCAAGCTCCTGGCCAAGCCTTGTTTTTTTACTTCACACATTGCATGGAGTCGCTGCTTTTCCAAATGCAGCGTTGCGAGATCGACCACTTTTATCTTTTTTGGTAAGTTCATGAGTAGTCGTGTTCGCTGGTGTTTTTTTTAGATTGGAGCTCTGCATCAGTTATGCTTTATTCAACAGGTCGTTGAACTTGCTCTTCGCATCTTCTACAAGTTGCTTTCCTTTTTTGATTTCTCCTTCCAACTCTTCCTTTACTTTTCCGGCTGCAGTTTTCAGATCTTCCACCAATTCTTCTTTATTGTCAGAAGCGAGAAAATAACCTATTACAGCACCTGCTGCTGCACCTACCAGTAAGGCAAAAAGAAATTTTGAATTGTTGTTCATATTAGATGCTTTAGAATTCATGCAAAGTTAGCACAACTGCAATCAAAACGGCGTGATAAAAATCATATTGATACAACGGCAATTTGCACGGACAGGAGTATCATAAAAACAGGTCAAAAGAGAAGGAGAGCTATTATCGCTCTTAATAAGGAGTGTTCTTTCCATTCTCTTTCCAATCCAGTAATTCATCTACGCTTCCTACTGCAACTGAATGATAATTTTGACGTGCTTTACGGTATATAGCAATTGCCATCTGTTTACCTTCTTCTGTTTGCATCATCGATTCGTACAGGGGCATCAAAAATTTTCTTCTTCCAACGGTAATTAAGAAATTTTCCAATGCAGGATAGGCAGTACTGTATTTGTTTTCGACCGAACGCTTAAACCATGCTGCTGCAATTTCACTATTACCGGATTTGGTAAATGTGAAATTATTATCCAGGTCACTCATTTGTTGAATGGTTAGTCGATCCGGTAATCCATTCAGAAAGTGCAACCATTCCTGCGCCACCCAATTTTGCGTATGCAGCACCTTAGAGGGAATACCGTTTTTAAATTGCTGGATTTCTTTATTCACCATTTCAAATCTTGAAGACACCACAGGCTGACAACCATCCGGCAGTCCGGGCCCATAGATCCACTTCATAAAATCAAAACCTTCAAAGTTATTGGCGTTAGGTGTAATCAGCTCTTTGTTGAGATACTGCGCAAATTTTTCTGTGGTCATGCTTTGGAAGGCATACGTTGCAAAATAATTTTTGAGGAAACTGTCAAACTTATCACGACCTGCTTTTAGCTCCATGCATCGAAGAAGCAAAGCACCTTTTTCATATGCAATGCCATTCATGCCATCATCAGGATCACGACCTGCCAGGTCTAGCTTTAACCAGGTATCCCTGTTGTTGTCGCCGAAGTCTGTAAGTTCTTCCTGCAGGTCATTCATACCGAGTGACCATTCCATATCTGAAAAATCTTTTCCATAAAGTTGTTCATCTATTCTCCTTTCAAAATAAACGGTGAACCCCTCATTCAGCCAGAAGTCATTCCAGGTGGCGTTGGTAACAAGATTTCCACTCCAGCTGTGTGCAAGTTCATGAGATACCAGGCTCACCAGCGACCTGTCGCCTGCAATTACTGTAGGTGTTGCAAAAGTGAGTCGTGGGTTTTCCATGCCTCCAAAAGGAAAGCTTGGGGGTAAAACAATCACATCATACCTTTCCCAACGGTAGGGGCCGTACAACTTTTCAGCAGCACCAACGATGTTGGGAATATCGGCAAATTCCCAGGCCACTTTTTTTAACATGGAAGGTTCAGCGTACACTCCGGTGTTTTCACTGATAGCTTGAAACTGAATGTCGCCCACAGCCAGTGCCATCAGGTAAGATGGAATCGGTTGCGACATACTGAAATGATACCGTCCATTGTTACTCTTTACCTGGGGGTTAGAAGCACTCATTACTGCAATCAGCTGTGAAGGTACTTTTACATCAGCCTCATAGGTAAAACGAATACCGGGGCCATCCTGGCAGGGAATCCATGATCGTGCAAGTATCGCTTCGGATTGTGTAAATAAAAAAGGAGATTTCTTATCGGCAGTTTGCTGTGGTGACAGCCATTGAAGGGCGGCAGCATCAGGTGATGTGGAATAATAAATATTTACGAGCGTAGTGCCGGGAGTTATCTTAACGATGAGGGGTTTGCCGAGGTAATCGCTTTGTTTTCCAAATGAGAAAGTTGTTGATTTTTCAGATTCGCCCAAAGTAATTTTGCGAATAGAGAGATCGCGGGTATCAAAGATAATTTCGTTTGCAGTAGCATTTTGAAGAATGGTCCATGACGCTTTGCCCGTAATAATTTTCTTCTGAAAATTAACAGCCATATTCAAGTCAAGATGTGTCACCACCGCTTTATCGGGTTGCGCATAGGTGTGCTGATCGGGTAACAGATCTTGAGCAAGCAGTGCATCGAGCGATAAATACAATGTTAAAAAAAGCAGGAATGATTTCAAGTGAAAGCTATTTTAAGTATAGATTAAAAATTAATGGGCAACTGAAAACAAAAATTAATGACAATAAAACATCAGCTTTTTTCTTCCCAGATCATGCTCAGGTGACTGATCGTCTCCACAGCTTTTTGCATATCCTGAACTG